>JAJNQE010000105.1 GCA_021154985.1 Hydrogenophaga sp. | reverse complement strand
GCTGCTGTGGTTGATCTCGTCCATGGTCGTGACCACCTGGCCCACCACCTGACCACCGCGCACCGCAATCTCGGCGGCGCTGGCGGCCAGCTGGTTGGCCTGGCGTGCGGCGTCGGCGCTCTGGCGCACGGTGCTGGTGAGCTCTTCCATGCTCGCCGCCGTCTCCTCCAGGTTGCTCGCCGCCTGCTCGGTGCGTGCGCTCAGGTCCTGGTTGCCCGAGGCAATCTCGAAAGATGCGGTGTTGATGCTGTCGGTGGCGCTGCGCACCTGACCCACGGTCTGGATCAGTGCGGTCTTCATCGATGCCAGCGCGTTGAGCAGGTCACCCAGCTCGTCCTTGCGGGTGGTCTGCACATGGCCGTTCAGGTCGCCAGCGGCCACGGCCGAGGCAATGCCCACGGCTTCGCGCAGCGGCGCGGTCACCGACACGGTGATGCGCCAGGCCAGCAAGGAGGCGATCGCCACGGCCAGCGCAGCCAGGGCCAACATCAGCATGCCCTGACGCTGAATGGTGTTGTCGGAAGCGGCAACTGCAGCGTCCACCAGTTCACGCTGGTACTGCTGCAACTGCGCCATGGTCTCCATGTAGCTGTTGGCGGCCGGAAGCAGTTTGGTGTCCAGGTCCCGAATCGCGGCGGCAATGTCGCCACTCTTGAGCGTTTCAAAATAGGTTTTTCGCACCGCGATGTACTCGCTGCGGCGCGCTGAAATGTCTTTCAGCAAGGCCTTGCCCCGGTCGCTGGAAATTTCTTCGTCCAGCGTTTTCTGCAGCACGTTGATGCGCGCGGTGGTCTCCGCGATCATCGGCTTGAAGTACGCGTCCACGTCCGGGTTGTCGCCCGACTTCGCCATGGCGAGCACACGGTTGATGTTCAGCCGGGTGCTGGCGAGCCACTCGTCCATGACGGCCGAGCGGTGTTCCATGACCACCACCCGTGCCGTGGCCTCCCGCGAAGCCTGCAGGCTGGTCCAGGCCAGGGCCGTGAGTGCCACCAGCAGCACGAGCACGCTGGCAAAGCCGAGGGTGAGGCGCTGGCCGATCTTGAGGCGGTTGAACATGGTGTGTCTCCTGCGAAATCTGGGGAAAAGCGACGCCGCTGGCGTGCTTACTGAAGGGACTGGGTGGCGTCCATCAAACCCATGTCGCTGCCAGACATGAGGGCTTCGATGTCCATGAGGATGAGCATGCGCTCGCCCACGCTGGCGATGCCGGTGATGAAAGTGGTGTCCACGTTGGTGTTCATCTCGGGGGCGGGCTTGATCAGCTCGCCGGCGAGCTCGAGCACGTCGGACACCGAATCGACCACCGCACCGACCACACGGCCGTGCACGTTGAGCACGATCACGACCGTGAAGCCGTTGTACTCAACCTTGTCGCAACCGAGCTTGATGCGCAGGTCCACCACCGGGACGATGACGCCGCGCAGGTTGACCACGCCCTTGATGAACGAAGGCGCGTTCGCAATGCGGGTGGGCTCCTCATACGAGCGGATTTCCTGCACGCGCAGGATGTCGATTCCGTATTCCTCGCCGCCCAGGCGGAAGGTCAGAAATTCGGCGCTGGCCTTTTGTGCGGCCGCTGCGCGGGCGCTGTCGTGGCGGGCAATGTGGCTGGCTTCGTTGCGCATGTCCATGGGATGGGTCCTCGGTTGTCGGGTTGGTCACACAAATATCGGCGGTTCCGGCGCTGGCTAAAGCGGCAATGAGTGCCGCGAAAGTCCGACAAACCGGCGGATCGGGGCCGCCATGAGCCTGAAAGTTCTCAAAAGCAAGCCGCCTCAGGCGTGCAGGGTGTGCGCCGCATCCAGGCGGAACACACGCACCGCGTCGGTCAGGCGCGAGGCCTGCTGCTGCAAGCTGTCGGCAGCGGCGGCACTTTCTTCCACCAGGGCAGCGTTTTGCTGCGTCACCTGGTCAAGCTGCGCCACGGCATCGCCCACCTGCGAAATGCCGTTGGACTGCTCTTCGCTGGCCGAGGTGATCTCGCTCACCAGGTCGGAGACCCGCCGCACCTGGACCACGATATTGCTCACGCGTTCGCCCGCCTGCTCCACCAGTGCGGTGCCCGCGTCCACGCGGTCCACGCTCTCGTTGATCAGGCCTTTGATCTCCTTGGCCGCCTGTGCGCTGCGCTGTGCCAGGTTGCGCACCTCGGCCGCCACCACGGCAAAGCCACGGCCCTGCTCACCGGCCCGGGCGGCTTCCACCGCCGCGTTCAGCGCCAGGATGTTGGTCTGGAAGGCGATGCCATCGATGACGCCGATGATGTCGCTGATCTTGCGCGAGCTCTCGGCAATCTGCTGCATGGTCTGCACCACCTGGCCCACCGCATCACCACCGGCCAGCGCCGCCTGGCTCGCACCGCTGGCGAGCTGGCTGGCCTGGCGTGCGCTCTCGGTGTTCTGCTGCACAGTGGCGGTCAGCTCTTCCATGCTCGCAGCGGTCTGCTCCAGGTTGCTGGCCTGCTCTTCGGTGCGCTGCGAGAGGTCGGCGTTGCCGCTGGCGATCTGCGTGCTGCCGGTCACGATGCTGTCGCTGCCCTGGCGCACTTCGGAGACGATGCGCACGAGGTTGCCGTTCATGGTCTTGAGCGCTTGCAGCAGCTGCCCGGTCTCGTCGCGTGAAGCGGCTTCGATGCGGGAGGTGAGATCACCCGCTGCCACCGCCTGCGCCACGCTCACGGCCTGTTGCAACGACTGCGTGACCCCGCGCGCCACGGTCCACATGATCCACAGCCCCGCCGCCGCGAACGCGCCCAGCAGCAACGCCAGCGTCCAGAGGTTGCGGCTGGCCGCGTTCTCGCGCAGCCGCAGCTCGTTTGAGAGCGTGGCGAACATGCCGTCGATCAGGGTGAACTGAGCGTCGATCTGGCGGGTGAGCGCGGCAAAGAAGTCCGCCGGCGCATACGACAGGCTCTCGGCGTTGACCACGTGCTGGTCGATCAGGGTGAGCGCGTCGGTGGCGGCCTGCGCGGCCGCCGAGGCCGACGCCCCGAGCGAAGTCTGCAGGGCGGGCGACGCCGCAAAACCCTTGTTCACTTCTTTCTGCGCATTGCCCTGGTGCAGGCGCGCGAGCTGTCCCATGGCACCGATGCGGGCACGCTGGCCCGAGGTGGCCTCGCCACGCGTGAGCACCAGCGAGCCTTGCGCGCGCGCCTGGCCGAGGGCCTCGGTGAGGTGAGGCAAGTGCGCCAGGGAAGCCTGGATCAGGGCGTAGGTCGCCACCTCGGGGTCCAAGCTCATGCCCGACACGTCGGTCACGTCGGCCAGCAACTGCAGCTGCAGCTCGATCAGCGCGGTGTGCCGTGCAAAGCTCTCGGTGCCGTTGACCGCCCGCTGGTCCACCGCGTTGGCCAGCGTCATGAAATCGTTGCGCACGGACGCCAGCTGGCTCGCGAGCTCGGCAGACGGCAACGCGGCCAATGAGCCCTTGACGCGATCGAATGCGGCGTCGACTTCGACGCGCTTGGCTTCGCGGGGCGATTTCACCGACTCGTTGCCGCCCAGGTAGCCCGCAGACAGGCCGCGGTGCTGCTGGGAGAGTTGCAGCAGCTTGATCAGGTCGCCGGCCGGGGCGAGTCCGCTGGCCTCGTTGCGCGCGGCTTGAAAGTTTTGCAGTTCGGCGCGCACCGCGATCGACACCGGCGCGATCAGCATCAACAAGACCACCACGCCGATGAGAACGAACTTGTGGGCAAAACGCAGGTTGGCAATCAGTTGCTTCATGAAGATTCCAGAATCGGGGGGAGCCGTGCGGCCCGGCTGGGTTGCACGGCAGCCCATTGGCGAATTCGGGCCAGAGCCCTTTGGTGACCTATCGACCGTCGCCAGAACGAATGAAGTCGGAAAAAACCTGACACGCGCCCCACGCCATGACCATCTGCTACCTTGTGGCCATGAACGCGACACCTCCCCGCCCCGAACACCTGTCATCCACCCCCACGATCGACAGCGACCACGCCGCCGTGCAGGCCTTCGCACGACAGCACCTCGCGGGGCACAGCGTGCGCGAGCAGGCGGTGGCGCTCTACCTCGCGGTGCGCGACCGGGTGCGCTACGACCCCTACCGCATCGACCTCTCCGGGCGCGGGATGACGGCCAGCACGGTGCTGGCGCAGGGCTTTGGCTGGTGCGTGCCCAAGGCGGTGCTGCTGGCGGCGGTGGCGCGCGCATCCAACATTCCCGCGCGGCTGGGCTTTGCCGATGTGAAAAACCACCTTTCCACCGAGAGGTTGCGCCAGACCATGAAGACCGACGTGTTCGCCTGGCACGGCTACACCGAACTCTGGATCGACGGAGCCTGGCGCAAAGCCACGCCGGCTTTCAACATCGAGCTGTGCGACAAGTTCGGCCTGCTGCCGCTGGAATTCGACGGGGTGAACGATTCCCTGTACCACGCGTTCGACCGCGCAGGCCGCCAGCACATGGAGTACGTGAACGAACACGGCAGCTTCGATGACTTGCCGCTGGAGCAGATCCGGACCGTGTTCGCCGAGGTCTACCCGTCGATCAGCGCGAGCCAGCCCATTGAAGGCGACTTTGCGGCGGACGCGGCGCGCGAGATCGGCCGCGCCTGAGACCTCAGGTGGTGAAGCGGAACACAGCCGTGCTGGCCAGCAGGTTGGGCCAACGGTGCACCTCTTCGCCCTCGTGCAGGCCGAAGCTCTTCTCGATGGTCAGTCCGTTGCGCCGCGCCAGCACCTCGAAGTCGGCGTGTGTGCCCACACGGATGTTGGGCGTGTCGTACCACTGGTAGGGCAGGCGCTTGGTCACGGGCATGCGGCCCTGCACCACCGCCAGCCGGTTGGGCCAGTGCGCGAAGTTGGGGAAGGCCACCACACCGATGCGGCCCACGCGCGCGGTCTCGCGCAGCATGGTCTCGGCGTTGCGCAGGTGCTGCAGCGTGTCGATCTGCAGCACCACGTCAAACGCGTTGTCACCGAAGGTGCTCAGACCGTCTTCCAGGTTGAGCTGCAACACGTTCACGCCCCGGCGAGCGCAGGCCAGCACCTTCGCGTCATCGATCTCCACACCGTAGCCGCTGCAGGCGCGCGTGGCCTGCAGGTGGGCCAGCATGGCGCCGTCGCCGCAGCCCAGGTCAAGCACGCGGGAGCCGGGTGGCACCAGGCGGGCGATGCTTTCCATCAAGCGTGTGTCGCTCATTGCAGGCCTCCCGCGATGGTGTGCTCAAAGTAGGCGCGCACCGCGTTGAGGTAGCGCGGGTCGTCGAGCAAAAAGGCGTCGTGCCCATGCGGCGCGTCGATCTCGGCGTAGCTCACGTCGCGCCGGTTCTCCAGCAAAGCCTTGACGATTTCGCGGCTTCGTTTGGGCGAGAACCGCCAGTCGGTCGTGAAGCTCACCAGCAGGAATATGGCGCGCGCCTGGGCCAGCGCAGCGCTCAAGCTGCCGCCGTGCTCGCGCGCCGGGTCGAAGTAATCCAGCGCACGGGTGATCAGCAGGTAGGTGTTGGCGTCGAAGTACTCGCTGAACTTGTCGCCCTGGTAGCGCAGGTAGCTCTCGATCTGGAACTCCACGTCCTGCGTGGTGTAGCGGTAGGCCAGCTCGGCCGCCGCGCGGGGATCGGTGTCGTCACTCGACCTCAAACTCCGCCCGAACTTCTCGTTCATCACATCGTCGCTGAGGTAGGTGATGTGGCCGATCATGCGGGCGATGCGCAAACCGCGCCGGGGCAAGGTGCCTTCGCGCAGGTAGTGGCCGCCGTGGAAGTCGGGGTCGGTCACGATGGCGCGGCGCGCCACCTCGTTGAAGGCGATGTTCTCGGCGGTGAGGTTGGGCGCGCTGGCCACCACCACGGCGTGGCGCACCCGGTCCGGGTACTGCAGCGTCCAGCTCAGCGTCTGCATGCCACCCAGGCTGCCGCCCATGACGGCGGCCAGGGTCTGGATGCCCATGGCGTCCAGCAGCCGCGCCTGCGCGTCCACCCAGTCTTCGACGGTGACCACCGGAAAGTCGGCGCCCCAGGGCGCGCCGGTGGCCGGGTTGGCGTGGGTGGGGCCGGTGGAGCCGAAGCACGAGCCCAGGTTGTTCACGCCGATCACAAAAAAGCGGTCGGTGTCCACCGGCTTGCCGGGGCCGATCATGTTGTCCCACCAGCCTTCGCTGCGCGCGATCGGCTTGCCGTGTTCGTCGGCGTGGCGGCCCGCCACGTGGTGCGACGCGTTGAGCGCGTGGCAGATGAGCACCGCGTTGGAACGCTCGGCATTGAGGGTGCCGTAGGTCTCCACCACCAGCTCATAGGCGGGCAGGCTGGCGCCGCTGCGCAGAGGCAGCGGTTCGGTGAATCGGAACGTTTGGGGCGTGACGATCAATCTGGTGTCCTGTGGGCGGCGTGCGCCCGAAAAAAATCCCGGTGCCGCCAAGAGCGAGACCGGGATGCTGGACCAGGAGTCTCTTCTTTAGCGGCATTTTTAGAGCGCCCGCAATTCGGAACAAATCGGCGCTGTGGGTGGGCAGTATAAATTGAAGCGCCGGTTTGCGCCGCACGGCGGGGCAAGGCGCCCGTGTTGTATGGCCACGTCGCGGCCAGACGGGGCACGGGCGTCCTGAAAAATAGTTACTGTTTTCGCGGCGCTGCGCGCATAATCCGCTGGCGAGCGCCCAAGGCGCTCGTTTTGACAAGTGATCGGTCGGTTTCGCGTGCTACAGGTTTTGTGTGCTAACGGGGCTCCATCGCTATTTTCATCAGTGTTATTAGGAGTCCCGAACATGGGCAACAAACTGTACGTTGGCAACCTGCCATACACCGTCCGCGACGAAGACCTGCAGCAAGCATTCAGCGCTTACGGCTCGGTCAACAGCGCCAAAGTCATGATGGAGCGCGATACCGGTCGTTCCAAAGGTTTCGGCTTTGTCGAAATGGGCAGCGATGCCGAGGCACAAGCCGCTGTTGAAGGCATGAACGGCCAGTCCCTGGGCGGTCGCAGCCTGGTGGTGAACGAAGCCCGTCCGATGGAAGCCCGTCCTCCCCGCTCCGGTGGCGGCGGCTTCGGTGGTGGCCGCTCCGGTGGCGGCGGCTACGGCGGTGGTGGCGGCAGCGACGGTGGCTTCCGCAGCCCCTACGGTGGTGGCGGCGGCGGTGGCCGTCGTGAAGGTGGCGGCGGCGGCGGTGGCCGTGGCGGCTACTGATCGACTCCCCCGATCAGCATGATCCGGTGAACCTTCGGGTTCACTGAACGGTCAAGAAAAAACCCCTGCAGCGTGAGCCCAGGGGTTTTTTCATGGGCGCTCCCTGAGCAACCTAGTCAGGCGTCGCTCTTGGCCCCGCCCTGCCGATGCTTTCGCGCGCGGCCCGACAAGGCCCGGTCGAACCAGGCATTGGGCAGCAGGCGCAGCAGTTTGGCCACCACGCCCATCTGCCAGGGAATCACGCGGTAGCTGACACCGCCCACGATGGCCTCAAAGGCCCGGTCGGCGAAGGTCTCGGGGCTCAGGAGGAACGGCATCGAGTACCGGTTTTCCCGGGTCAGGGGCGTGTCCACGTAGCCGGGCAGGAGGGTCACCACCGCCACCCCGCTGCCGCGCAGTTCACCACGCAGGCTCTCGCAGTACGCCACCACCGCGGCCTTGCTGGCGCAGTAGGCTCCGTGGCCGGGCAGGCCCCGGATGGCGGCCACACTCGCAATGCCCACCAGCGCGCCGCTGCCGCGCGCGGCCATGCCGGCCACGAAGGGATGGAAGGTGGCGGCGACACCGGTGTTGTTGAGCGCGAAGGTGCGCGCCATCACGTCCAGGTCGTCGCGCTCGCGCGTGTCCATGCCGATGCTCACGCCGGCATTGGCCACCACCACATCGGGCACGCCCTGCGCGGCCAGACATGCTTGGCCGGCGGACACGATGCTGTTGATGTCCGCCACGTCGGCGCCGTAGATGCGACAGCGTTCAGGCCCCCAGCCGTTGGCGTCGGCAAAGGCCTGCATCTCGGCGGTGCGCCGCGCCACCAGGGCGAGGCGGTAACCGCTGCGGGCGAAGCGCTCAGCCAGGGCCTGGCCGATGCCGCTGGAGGCGCCGGTGATGAAGGCCAGGGGTGCAACAGGGTTGGGATTCGACATGGTGATCAGCGAGGAATCAACTGGACCTTCACCCGGCCCCTGAAATCGGCCACACCCGTGTCGCCGCGGTAGTCGAGTGTGTCGGCGACCAGCCGGTCGGTGCCTCGCAGCAAGGTGACGGGTTGGTCGGAGATGACGCGCTCGGGGTCAACAAACACCTTGAGGTACTCGCCCCGGAACTCCAGCCGGGGCAGCGCTTCGCCGTCCGGACCGACGGCGGCTTCGCGCACCACCACCGCGTTGCCCTGCAGGATGAACTGGCTGTTGTCGGCGTTGGTCGTCACCAGCTTCGCTGTGGCCACGGTGGGCCGGCCATCGGGGCCGATGTTGCGGATGCGGGCGTTGTCGATTTCGATGCGATCGTCGTCGGGGTGGTGGCGGGCCTCGTCGCCCAGCACCTCCGATTTGAGCGCGCCGTCGGCGTCAAACGCCTTGACGGAAAAACCGCGCATGAAGTAGTCGGGCTCGCTGCTGACCGGCCGCGCGGCCTGGGGCGCCTCGGGTGCCGGGGTGGCGCGCAGCAGCCAATAGGACGCCAGCGCCAGCGCGCCCATGAGCAGCACGGGCAGGTAAATCGAGATGCGGTCGAGCAGCTTGGGCTTGCGCTTGGGCGGCCGGGCGGCCGGCTCGTTCAAGTCCACCGTGTCCAGAAAGTCCAGCGGGTCGGACGTGCTCATCGCGCAGCGGCTTCCAGCTCGCGGGCGTAGAGGCCGCTGGCCACCAGCAGCAGGTCACACAGGTCGCGCACCGCACCCTGGCCGGGCAGGCGGGTGGTGACGTGGTGGGCCACGGCCAGCACCTCGGCGTGGGCGGTGGAGGGCGCGCAGGCCAGCGCGGCGCGGCGCAGCATGGGCAGGTCGGGCCAGTCGTCGCCCATGGCAGCGGCAGCTGACCAGTCCAGCCCCAGTTCGGCCAGAATTTCTTCGGCAGCGGGGCGTTTGTCTTCGGTGCCGAAACGTGCGTGCGTCACACCCAGGGCCTTCAGGCGCGCGCGCAGGGCCGGCGAGTCGCGACCGGTGACCACGGCCGGCGTGATGCCGGCGCGCTGCAACAGCTTGATGCCATGGCCGTCCAGCGTGTGGAACCGTTTGAGCGTCTCGCCCGACTCGCTGAAGTACAGGCCGCCGTCGGTGAGCACGCCGTCCACGTCGAAGAACACCACCCGGATGCCCTGTGCCAGCAAGAGCAGTTCGGGTGCGAAGTTCAGCGCCGGGCGCAGGGCGGGCAGGGCGTTCATTCAGATCACTTTCGAACGCATCAGGTCGTTGGTGTTGAGCGCACCGGTGAGTCGGCCGTCCGCGTCGACCACCAGCACGCTGGTGATGCGGTTGGCCTCCATCAGGCCGGCGGCCTCGACGGCCAACGCGTCGGCGCGCACGGTGCGCGGCTGGGCGTGCATGACGTCGGCCGCGCGCAGGGTGCGCAGGTCGGCGCTGCTGCCGGTTTTTTCAATCAGGCGGCGCAGGTCGCCGTCGGTGAAGATACCAAGCACGCGGTCGTCGGCGTCGACCACCGCGCTCATGCCCAAGCCCTTGGCGCTGATCTCGCCCATGAGCTCCATCAGACTGGCCTGCGGGCTCACGCGCGGAACGTCGTCGCCGCTGCGCATCACATCGCTCACATGCGTGAGCAGCTTGCGCCCGAGCGCGCCACCAGGGTGCGAGCGGGCAAAGTCGTCGGCCTTGAAACCGCGCGCATCGAGCAGGGCCACGGCAAGCGCGTCGCCCATGGCGAGTTGGGCGGTGGTGCTGGCGGTGGGGGCCAGGTTGTGCGGGCAGGCTTCCTTGTCGACCGAGCTGTCGAGCACGGCGAGCGCGTGGCGCGCCAGCGTGGAATCGGTTCGTCCGGTGAGGGCGATCAGGGGCACGCCCATGCGCTTGATGAGGGGCAGGATGGCGGTGAGCTCTTCGCTCTCCCCGCTGTTGCTGATGCCCAGCACCACGTCGGCGGCGGTGACCATGCCCAGGTCGCCGTGGCTGGCTTCGGCAGGGTGCACGAACTGCGCAGGCGTGCCGGTGGAGGCCAGGGTGGCGGCGATCTTGCGGCCGATGTGGCCGCTCTTGCCCATGCCCATGACGACCACACGGCCGCTACAGGCCAGCATGGTGGCCACGGCGGTGGCAAAGCTGTCGTTCACGCGCAGGGCCATGGCGCTCACGGCTTGCGCCTCGATGCTCAGCGTCTCGTGGGCCATCGCAAGGGCGCGGGCTGCATCAAAGGTGGCGGGCAGGGTCATGGCGGGATTATCGCCGTGGGTCTGTTGCCGGTGCGGTCCTCGTGAAGAGAGCACCCGCCGTTAACATGCCGCATGACCTCGCTCGACATTGCGCTCCTGTACCTGCTGGCTTCGGTGCTGGGCGTGGTGGCTTGCCGGTTTTTGCGCTTGCCGCCCATGCTGGGCTATCTGGTGGTGGGGGTGTTGATCGGGCCCAATGCGCTGGCGCTGGCGCAGGATTCCAGCGGCATCCGCTACCTGGCGGAATTCGGCGTGGTGTTCCTCATGTTCGTGATCGGCCTGGAGTTCAGCCTGCCCAAGCTGCGCGCGATGAAGCGCCTGGTATTCGGCCTGGGCCTCTCGCAAGTGGTGCTGACGGTGGTGATCACCACGCTGGCCTCGCTGGTGCTCACCGTGCTGCTGCCCACTTGGTGGGACATCAGCTGGCAGACCGCACTCGCGCTGGGCGGCGTGATGGCCATGAGCAGCACGGCCATCGTGATCAAGCTGGTGGCCGAGCGGCTGGAGCTGGAGTCGGAGCACGGCAAGCGCGTGCTCGGCATCCTGCTGTTCCAGGATCTGGCCGTGGTGCCCTTGCTGGTGCTCATCCCCGCGCTGGCCGCAGCACCCGAAGACCTGCTGCCCGCGCTGGGCTGGGCCACGCTCAAGGCCGTCGTGCTGCTGGGGCTGCTGCTCACCGGCGGGCAGAAGGTGATGCGCTGGTGGCTCACGCTGGTGGCGCGGCGCAAGAGCGACGAGCTTTTCATGCTCAACCTGCTGCTGATCACACTGGGCCTGGCCTGGCTGACCGAACACGCCGGGCTGTCGCTGGCCCTGGGTGCTTTCGTGGCGGGCATGCTGATCTCGGAGACCGAGTTCAAACACCAGGTGGAAACCGACATCCGGCCGTTCCACGACGTGCTGCTGGGCCTGTTCTTCATCACCATCGGCATGATGCTGGACTGGCGCCTGGTGTTCGACCGCTGGCCGCTGGTGCTGTTGCTGCTCTCGCTGTCGGTGGGCTTCAAGCTGGCGCTCATCACCGGGCTCACGCGCATGCTCGGCGCCCCCATGGGGGTGGCGCTGCGCACCGGCCTGTACCTCGCGCAGGCCGGCGAGTTTGGCCTGGTGCTGCTCACGCTGGCCGGCAACAACAACCTGATCCCGCCCGCGCTGTTCAACCCCATCCTGGCCTCGATGGTGCTGTCGATGCTGGCCACGCCGTTTGTCATCATGTATGCCAACACGATCGTCACGCGCCTGGTGGGCAGCGACTGGCTGATGCAGTCGGTGCAGATGACGAGCATCGCGCGCAAGGCCATCAACGCCGACAAACACGTGATCATTTGCGGCTACGGCCGTTGCGGCCAAAACCTGGCGCGGCTGCTCGAAACCGAAAACATTCCCTACATGGCGCTCGACCTCGACCCCGACCGCGTGCGCCAGGCCGCTGCCGCTGGCCACTCGGTGGTGTTCGGTGACGCCGCTCGGCTGCAGGCGCTCATGGCCGCCGGCCTGCACCGCGCCAGCGCTGTCGTCATCACGTACCTGGACACGCCCAGCGCGCTCAAGGTCTTGCGCCACACCCACGAACAGGCGGTCAACGTGCCGGTGGTGGTGCGCACGGTGGACGACACCGACCTGGAAAAACTGCGCGCGGCCGGCGCCACCGAAGTCGTGCCCGAAGCCATCGAGGCCAGCCTCATGCTGGCCAGCCACGCACTGGCGCTGGTGGGCGTGCCCATGCGGCGCGTGATCCGGGTGGTGCAAGACCAGCGCGACGCGCGCTACAACCTGCTGCGTGGCTACTTCCATGGTGCCGACGACAGCGGCGCCGACGAAATCGACCACGAGCGCCTGAACACCGTGACGCTGCCTGCGGCGGGCCGCAACGTGGGCAAGACGCTGGAGAGCCTGGCCCTGCACGCCGTGGGCGTGCGGGTGGTGAGCCTGCGCCGGGCCGGTGGCATGCCCGCGATGCTGAACGACGACACCTTGCTGCACGGCGGCGACACGCTGGTGATCAGTGGCAAGGCGCCGGCGCTGGCGCTGGCCGAAGACAAGCTCCTCTCCGGTTGACCCCAGCCGGTGCGGCCCAGGGCGAAATCCCCGAACGTCGAGTGGATATTCAGAGTCTTTGGTATGAGTTGTGACCGATCAGTATGTATGCTCACGGTCTTTCAAACCCTACCGGAGCGTTTTCATGATGGACCGACGTTTGTTCCTGGGCGCAGGCGTGGCCGGCGCTTCTGCGCTGACCTTCTCTTCTGTGTTCTCGCAAAACACCCCCAACTTCGGCGCACCAACGCTGCCTGCGCCGGGCTTCCGCAAGATGAAGCTGGGCGCCATGGAGATCATCGCCATCAACGATGGCGCCTTGCGCCGTCCGCTGGGTGAAGAGTTCGTGCGCAACGCGCCGCTGGAGCAGGTCAAGGCCATGCTCGCGTCGCAAAACCTGCCCACCGACTATGTGGACATTCCCTTCACGCCCTACCTCATCGTCAGCGGCAACACCAAGTTCCTGATCGACACCGGCTTTGCCGACAACGGCCCACCCACCACCGGCAAACTGGCGGCCAACATGGCCGCCGCCGGGTACAAGCCCGAAGACATCGACCACGTTGTCATCAGCCACTTCCACGGCGACCACATCAACGGCCTGGTCAAGAAAGACGGCTCGCTGATGTTCCCCAAGGCCAAGGTGCACGTGCCCACGACCGAAATGGCCTTCTGGATGGACGACGCCAAGATGGCTGCCGCGCCACCGGCCGCCCAGGGTGGTTTTCAGAATGCCCGCAACGTGTTCGGCAAGATTCCGGCCGACCGCTTGGTGCGCTTCGAACCCGGCGCCGAGCTCGCCCCCGGCATCCAGTCGTCGGCCGCCTTCGGCCACACGCCGGGCATGGCTGTGTTCACCGTGCGTTCTGAAGGACAGTCGTTCATGTACACGGCCGACGTGACCAACGTGCCTTCGCTGTTCGCCCGCAGCCCCGATTGGGCCGTGGCCTTCGACATGGACGCCGAGATGGCCCGCCAGACCCGTCGCCGCATTTTCGACACGCTGGTCAAGGACAAGATGGCGATGGGCGGTTTCCACTTCCCGTTCCCCGCGCTCGGCACCATCGAAGCTTCCGGCAACGGTTACCAGTTCAAACCCATGGCCTGACAGGGTCGCCATGGTCTCCTGCCCCGGCCTTTGTGCCGGGGTTTTTTTTGGTGCCTGCCGATAATGGGGGTCACACCCTCAAGACCCCCTCCCATGGACACCTCAGCCTTCCTCAAAGCCCACATCCGCACCGTGCCCGACTGGCCGGCGCCCGGCGTGCAGTTCCGCGACATCACGCCGCTGCTGCAAGATCCCCATGTGTTTCGTGTCCTGATCGACGCCTTCGTGCACCGCTACATGGCGCCCGCCCTCAAGCCCACCGTGGTGGCGGGGCTCGATGCGCGTGGTTTCATCATTGGCTCGGTGCTGGCCTACGAACTGGGCGTGGGTTTTGTGCCCATTCGCAAAAAGGGCAAGTTGCCCTTCACCACGGTGGAAGAAACCTACGAGCTCGAGTACGGCAGCGCCACGGTGGAGCTGCACACCGACGCGGTCAAGGCCGGCGACAAGGTGGTGCTGATCGACGACCTCATTGCCACCGGCGGCACCATGATGGCCGGGCGGCGCTTGCTGGAAAAGCTGGGCGCCGAGGTGATGGAAGGCGCGGCCATCGTGGATCTGCCCGAGCTGGGCGGTTCGCAGAAACTCCAGGATTCCGGCCTGAAGCTCTTCACCCTGGTCGACTTCGCAGGCCACTGACAACCGCCCCAAGCAAGGTCAGCCCCCTTGGGGGGCAGCGACCCACGCAGCGGCGCAGCGTGGGGGCACGAGTCCCTCAGAGTTTGCCGTGCTGCGTTTCGCTCAGCGCAGCAAAGTCGCTGTGCGACTCCGGCACCGGGAGCTTGGCATCGCCGGGGGACGGATAGGCCGGCTTGGCTGCCGATTGCAGCACCTCGCGGAAGGCGGCCAGCTCATCGTCGCCGAGCGCCTGCATGGGCGCGTGTGACGAATCGATGTTGGGCTTGGGAATGGCCGTGGGGCTGAACACCTCGGCGTCGCGCCGGGTCTGCGCCGACACCGCCGCCCGCAGCGCCACGCCCACCTGATCGTGGGTGGCGCGGCGGCGCCAGTACACCGAGCGCACCAACATGCCGTGGCGCGCCTTGGCACTCTGCTGGATCCAGCGCTCGATCTCGAGCAGGTACTCGTCGGGCATGCCTTCGGCCGGCAAAGCCAGATCGATCAGCACCAGAAAGCAGTCGCCGTTGGCGTCGAGCGTGAGCACCTTGAATTCGTAGCTGGTGGACAGCACACCGGCGCGGATGAGCGACTCGCGCACCACGCCGAACAACTGCTCGCGCCGCAGGATGCGCCGACCCTTGCGCGGCGAGATCAGCGGCAGGGTGGTCTGGCCGAACGACTTGCGTGCCCGCGCCAGGCGGCCTTTGCCGGATTCGTTGGATTTTTTGGCTTGCAGCCAGCTCATGAAGGACATGGTCAAAGTATGCAGAAAGCCAGGACCGGGAGTGGTCGGAAGTGGGGCGTGAATCCGGCGCTGCTCGGGCAAATGGCCACTCAGCGAGAAACCCACGGGCATCAGGTGACGGCCACCCGCTTGGGCTTGTTGTACATGCGGCGCGCCAGCACCGCCGACATGGCCACCGTCACCTCCAGGGCCACCTCGGGGTGGCGGGTGGAGAGTTCGCGAAAACGCAGCGGCGTCATGCACCAGAGGCGGCAGTCGCTGCCGGCGTGCACCGTGGCGCTGCGGGGCAGGTGGCTGAAAAACGCACCTTCACCGAGCAGCGAACCCGAGCCCACCACCGCGATGCGCACGCGCTCCTTGTCGTCTTCGTAGTGCACGGTGAGCGTGCCGCTTTCCACAAAATAAACGGTGCGGTCTTTCACCCCTTGCTCGATCAGCACCTGGCCCTGTTGCAACACCACAGGCTGCAGGTAGTTGGCCAACATGGGCCACTGGACGTCGGTGAGGTTCAGGGGCACCGCGTCCAGGGCGCTGCTGTGCCGCATGGACTCGGCCAGGCCCTTGATGTCGAAGCGCAGAGATGTCGGTGGTGTGACATGCATCACGTCAAGATACCCGCGCCCCACACCCTCGCGCAAGCTGTAATTACTGCTGTTTACATCTGCACCGCCGAGCGGCATTCGCAGCGTTCCGGGCGGCGCAGCCGGCCTACTTTCCGATGCAGAAACGCGAAAAGATTTCACCCAGCAAATCGTCGGCGGTGAACTCGCCGGTGATCTCACCCAGCGCTCGCTGCGCCAGGCGCAGCTCTTCGGCCAGCAGGTCCAGGTGCTCGGCGCGCGCGGCGAGCAAGGCATCGGCCTGCACCAGGTGGCCCTCCACCAGCGCCAGCGCCTGAAGGTGGCGCGCGCGCGCCATGAACAGGCCGTCGCCCGGCTGCTGCCAGCCCGCCAGGGCCAGCAGGCGCTGGCGCAAGGCTTCCAGGCCCTCTCCGCGCTTGGCCGATATCGCCACGCCGTCCTGCAGGTCGGTCTGCGCAGCGGGGTTCTGGTCGAGTTTGTTCCACACGTGCAGCACGGGCACAGCGGCAGGCACCGCCTGCGCTAGGCTGGCCTCGATGGCCGCGTCGGCGCTTTGGTACGCGGCCGTGTCGCTGCGGGTCAGATCGTGCAGGAACAACACCACGTCGGCCTCACGAATCCGACCCCAGGCGCGCTCGATACCGATCTTCTCCACCTCGTCCACATCCGGGCCGTCGCGCAGGCCGGCGGTGTCGATCACGTGCAGCGGCACGCCTTCGATCTGGATGGTCTGCTGCACCACATCGCGCGTGGTACCCGCAACAGGGGTGACGATGGCCAGTTCGGCACCGGCCAGTGCGTTGAGCAGCGAGCTCTTGCCCGCGTTGGGCTGGCCGGCAATCACCACCTGCAAACCATCGCGCAACAACGCGCCCTGGCGCGCCTGAGACAGCACGTCGGCCAGCGTTTCGCGCAAACGGCGCAGCTGTCCGGTGGCGTCGGCCTTTTGCAGGAAGTCGATGTCTTCTTCGGGGAAATCGAGCGTGGCCTCCACCAGCATGCGCAGGTTCACCAAGGCGTCGCGCAGCGCATGGATGCGCCCCGAGAACACGCCGGCGAGCGAGCGCGACGCGCTGCGCGCCGCCGCCTCGGTGCTCGCATCGATCAAATCCGCTACGGCTTCGGCCTGCGCCAAGTCCAGCTTGTCGTTGAGGAAGGCGCGCTCGGTGAACTCGCCCGCGCGGGCCACGCGCAAGGCGGGCAACACATCGCGCGCCACCTCCAGGCAACGCGCCACCAGCAGCTGCAATACCACCGGCCCGCCATGCCCCTGCAGTTCCAGCACGTCTTCCCCGGTGTACGAGTGCGGCCCGGCAAACCACAGCGCCAGACCATGGTCGATGGGCTGACCCGCCGCATCGGCAAACGGCAAATAGGTCGCTTCGCGCGGCTTCAAGGCCCGCCCCAACAAGGCCGTCACCAACGGCGCCAACCCCCGCCCCGACACCCGGACAATGCCTACCCCACCCCGACCGGGCGCGGTGGCAATGGCAACGATGGGATCACGAGATGCAGACAGCATGGAGAGCGAGCATAAAGAGAAAGGGCCTGCAAAGCAGGCCCGGCGGCAGAGCGAAGCGCCCCGTCCCAGAGGCGTCAAGGGTCCGGCTCCGCCGGCCCAAGACGCCGTCCCCCCTCGAGGGGGGAAGCCGCGTCAGCGGCGCAGGGGGGTCACTTGAAACTGGGCATGCTGAACTTCAGCGGGACACCCATCTTCTTGTTGATGAAGGCCTGCTGCAGGATGGTCAGCACGTTGTTCGTGATCCAGTACAGCACCAGGCCGGACGGGAAGAAGAAGAACATCACCGAGAACATCAGCGGCATCAGCCACATGAGCTTGGCTTGCAGCGGATCCGGCGGCAACGGGTTGAGCGCGGTCTGGATCATGGTGGTCACGGCCATCACCAGCGGCAGGATGTAGAACGGATCGGGCGAAGACAAATCGGTGATCCAGGCCATCCACGGCGCGTTGCGCATTTCCACGCTCGAGAGCAACACCCAGTAGAGCGCGATGAACACGGGGATCTGGATCAGGATGGGGAAGCAACCACCCAGCGGGTTGACCTTTTCTTCCCGGTACATCTTCATCATTTCCTGCTGCATGGCCTGCGGATTGCCTTTGAGGCGCTCGCGCATTTCCATGATGCGGGGGTTGATCTTCTTCATCTTGGCCATGCTGCGGTAGGCGCTGGCGTTGAGCCAGTAGAACGCCGCCTTGATCAGCACCACCAGCAGCACGATGGACCAGCCCCAGTTGCTCACGAAGCCGTGGATCTTCTCCAGCAGCCAGTACAGCGGCTTGGCCAGGATGGTGAGCCAGCCATAGTCCTTGACCAGCTCCAGGCCCGGCGCGATGGTCTCAAGAACCTTCTCTTCTTGCGGACCCACGAACAAGCGGGCCTGGATGCTTTGCGTCTGGCCAGGCTCGATCGCCGCGAGGTTGGTGATGCTTCCCGCCGCAAAAAGGTTGTTGTCCACCTTGCGAACAAAGTTGTCGCGCGCCACGCCCGCGTCCAGCAACCAGGCCGACGCAAAGTAGTGCTGCACCATGGCCACGTAACCGTCGCTGGCGGTTTTGGTGAATTCGGCCTTGTTCTTTTCGATGTCGGTGAACTCGACCTTCTGGTACTTCTTCTCGTCGGTGTAGACCGCCGGGCCGGTGAAGGTGGAATAGAAGGGCGTTTCGCTGCTGAGCTTGCTGCCGTCGCGCACCAGCTGCACGTACAGCTGCGGGCTCACCGCCTGCGTGCCCAGGTTCTGCACCTCGTGCTTCACCGCGATGTCGTAGCGGCCGCGCGTGAGGGTGTAGGTCTTCACCAGCTTCACACCGCCCACATCGGCGGACTCAAAGCGCACCTGCAATTCGTTCTGCCCCTCGGCCAGCGCGGTCTCGGGCGTGAGCAGCGTCATGGGCGTCTTGTGGGTCGGGAACGCACCGCCGATCAAGCCGGTCTGCGCCACATAGATGCGGTCACCGCTCTGCGTGAGCAGGGTGAATGGCAGTTCGCTCTGGTCCTTGCTTTGCTGCGTGGCTTCGGCGTGCTTGAGCAACTCGGCGCCGATCAGCGATCCGCCTTCGGTGTTGAACACCAGCTTGAAGACGTCGGTGCTCACCTCGTGGCGCGCGGCCACCGGGCTCGGCGCACCGGCGGGCGCTTCGCCCGGCACGGCGTTGGCGGCGGTGGTGCCTGCGGGCACGGCCACGGCGGTGGGCAGACTCGCGTCAGCGGCCGGCGCGGGTGCTGCGGCCGGCGCGGCCACCGTGGTGGACCCGGGGAAGAAAGTGGGCTGCTGTCCATTGTGGATTTGCCATTTGTCCCAGATCAGGACCATGGACAGACCAAACACCACCCACAGGATGGACCGACGGATGTCATTCATGACGCGTTCTTCTTTGCTGAGGAGGGGGAAATCAAGCGGGAAAAGAGGGCTGGCCGGGACTCGGGCACCGGATCGAAACCACCTTCGCACCACGGGTGGCAGCGCACCAGCCGCGCGACCGTGAGATAGGCGCCGGCAGCGGCACCATGCTGTTCCAGCGCGCCGATGGCGTACAGCGAGCAGGTGGGCTCAAACCGGCAACCGCTGCCCAGCGAGGGGCTCAGCAACAGGCGGTAGCCTTTGAAGACGCCCACCAGCGCCTGGCGCGGCCAGTCAGACCACATCGCGCGCCTCCGTTGCCGGGGCAGCCGGAACCCGGGCCAGCAGCTGTTCCAGCTCCAGGCGCACGGTGCGCTTGAGCGCATCGGACGTGGCGCTCACGAACTGTTTCCGGCTGAACTCGCTGCGCAAGCGAACCACCCACGCAGCCTGCGGCAACGGGGCAGCGCGGTGCCTCGCCACTTCGTAAATCTGGCGGCGGATGGCGTTGCGTGTGACAGCACGACGCGCCCAGCGTTTGGGCAGCAAAACGCCCAGCCAAGCATCGGCCACCGGGAACAACGGCTTGCCCTCGACGGGAACGTCCAGAGCGGCGCGGTGAAGGGCGAAGTGGGGGGTCTTGGCCACGGGCGCTCCAGCCATGACGGCCTGGAACTGCTGGCGGGACCGCAGGCGCTGGGTCACGGCACAACCGCCGCAAACCGGCGACAGGCGGGCCGGGCACCAAGACGCCGGCACGGCATGCGCCGATTCAAGGCGCCGACTCAGACAGCCAGGCGCTTGCGGCCTTTGGCACGGCGGGCGTTGATCACGGCACGGCCGCCACGGGTCTTCATACGGACGAGGAAGCCGTGGGTGCGAGCGCGGCGGATCTTGGAGGGCTGGTAGGTGCGTTTCATGGTGGTCTCTTACAAATCGGGAAAACCCGCAATTATCGCAAAGAAATCCCTAGAGCGGCAAGCACTTGGCCGGAGGTGCCGCTGATTCACTTCAGCAGCACACCCCAACAGCGAGGGCGCCATGGCACGCCGACCGGCTTGTGGATAAGTCGTTGGCACCCCTACAATGGCGGCCGCGCCCCGCATCATTTGTCCACAACCACAACAACACCGCATCCCAGCATGATCGAGGGCCTCCCCCCCAGCGCGCCCCTGTCTTCCGGCAGCGCAGACACGCTCTCTTTGTGGTCTGCCTGCATGGACCGGCTCTCCCAGGACATCCCGGAACAGCAGTTCAACACCTGGATCCGCCCCCTGTCGGCCACCGTGGCGCCCGACGCTTCGCGGGTCACCGTGGCGGTCGCCAACCGCTTCAAGCTGGACTGGATCCGCACCCAATACGCCGCCCGAATCACCGCTTTGCTGGAGATGATTCAAGGCACGCCCGTGGCCCTGGAGTTGGTGCTTGCTCCGCGCGAAGGGCCCAGCCGCACATCTCCTGCGCCCCGCACCACCCAGGAACAGGTGCTGGCCGAACTGCCCGATCTGGCGCCCGTTGAAGTGGCTGCGCCCAGTGGGCCCAAGACCCGCCTGAACCCGGCGCTGGCGTTTTCCACGCTGGTCGAGGGCTCGGCCAACCGCATGGCCCGCGCTGCGGCCATGCACATCGCCGGCAGCCTGGGCCAGCTGTACAACCCGCTGTTCATCTACGGCGGTGTGGGCCTGGGCAAAACCCACCTGGTGCACGCCATCGGCAACCACCTGCTGGCCGACCGTCCACAGGCCAAGGTGTTGTACATCCACGCCGAGCAGTTTGTGTCCGATGTGGTCAAGGCTTACCAGCGCAAGACCTTCGACGAATTCAAGGAGCGCTACCACTCGCTGGACCTGCTGCTGATCGACGATGTGCAATTCTTTGCGGGCAAGGAGAAGACGCAAGAAGAATTCTTCAACGCCTTCGAAGCCCTGCTGGCCAAGAAGAGCCACATCGTGCTGACCAGCGACACCTACCCCAAGGGCCTGGCCGACATTTCGGACCGCCTGGTCTCGCGCTTCGGATCGGGCCTCACCGTGGCCATCGAGCCGCCCGAGCTGGAAATGCGCGTGGCGATTCTGATCAACAAGGCGGCGGTGGAGAACGCGGTGATGCCGGAAGAGGTGGCGTTTTTCGTGGCGAAAAACGTGCGCTCCAACGTGCGCGAGCTCGAAGGGGCGCTGCGCAAGATCCTGGCCTATTCGCGCTTCAACCAGAAAGAGATTTCGATCGCGCTGGCGCGCGAAGCGCTCAAAGACCTGCTGTCGATCCAGAACCGGCAGATCAGCGTGGAAAACATCCAGAAGACGGTGGCCGACTTCTACAAGATCAAAGTGGCGGACATGTACAGCAAGAAGCGCCCGGCCAGCATTGCGCGGCCGCGCCAGATTGCCATGTTCATTGCCAAGGAGCTGACCCAGAAAAGCCTGCCCGAAATCGGCGAACTGTTTGGCGGGCGCGACCACACCACCGTGCTGCATGCGGTGCGCAAGATCGGGGCCGAGCGGCAGCAAAACACCGAGCTGAACCAGCAACTCCACGTGCTGGAACAGACGCTCAAGGGATGAGCCCACAAAAAGGCGAAAATAACGGGGATTTGGCGCCGACAAACGCGGGGCCCGCCGGGGAGGCAGCCCCCGGACCACAAGCAACCAGAGACGAAAGAGTCTGACATGATCGTTTTCAAATCGACCCAGGACAAGGTTCTGGCCGCGCTGCAATCGGTGGCCGGCATCGTGGAACGCCGCCACACCCTGCCCATCCTGGCCAACGTGTTGTTGCGCAAGACGGGCTCGCAAGTGCAGCTGACCACCAGCGACCTGGAGATCCAGATCCGCACCACCGCCGAGCTCGACGGCGACAGCGGCAACTTCGCCACCACGCTGGGCGCGCGCAAGCTCATCGACATCTTGCGAACCATGTCGGGCGACCAGAGCGTGAGCCTGGAGTCCAGCGCGGGCAAGCTCATCTTGAAAGGTGGCAAGAGCCGCTTCACGCTGCAGAGCATGCCGCCCGAAGACTTTCCGCTGGTTCAAGAATCGGCCAGCTTCGGCCCGGTGTTTTCGGTGCCGCAGAAGACGCTCAAGAGCCTGCTGGGCCAGGTGTCGTTCTCGATGGCCGTGCACGACATCCGCTACTACTTGAACGGCATCTTGTTCGTGGCCGAAGGCAAGCAGCTCAGCCTGGTGGCCACCGACGGCCACCGCCTGGCGTTTGCCAGCGCCACGCTCGACGTGGAAGTGCCCAAACAAGAAGTGATCCTGCCGCGC
The DNA here is from genome assembly GCA_021154985.1 of Hydrogenophaga sp. Taxonomy (GTDB): domain Bacteria; phylum Pseudomonadota; class Gammaproteobacteria; order Burkholderiales; family Burkholderiaceae_C; genus Hydrogenophaga. Next base: position 22,640 of record JAJNQE010000105.1, on the reverse strand, counting down.
AAGACGGTGCTGGAGTTGCAGCGCCTGCTGTCCGACAAGGAAGGCGCGATCGAGATGCAGTTCGCCGCCAACCAGGCCAAGTTCAGCTTCGACGGCATGGAGTTCGTCACCAAGCTGGTCGAGGGCAAGTTCCCCGACTACAACCGCGTGATCCCGAAGAACCACAAGAACATCGTGACGCTGGGCCGCGTGCCGCTGCTGGCCTCGCTGCAGCGCACCGCCATCATGACGAGCGAAAAGTTCAAGGGCGTGCGCCTGAACATCGAGCCCGGCGCGCTGCGCGTGGCATCGAGCAACGCCGAGCAGGAAGAAGCGGTCGACGAACTCGACATCGACTACGGTGGCGACACGATCGAGATCGGCTTCAACGTCACCTACCTCATCGACGCGCTGCAGAACATGTCGCAGGACATGGTTCGCATCGAACTGTCCGACGGCAACAGCTCCGCGCTGGTGACCAACCCCGACGACAACGCCTTCAAGTACGTTGTCATGCCGATGCGGATCTGACCGGCCACGATCCCCTCTCCCCCAAGCCCGACCCGCTGCCCAGCGGGTTTGGCCTTTCTAGCGATTGAGAAAAGTCCCCTATGTCCGAAGCCAACAAGCCCACTGAGTCCGGTTCTGAAGCCGTCAACACCGGTGCGGCCAACGCCGACAGCTCCAATTTCCAGCCCACCATCGACGCCCACCAGGCCGGCGCCAGCGAAGGCTACGGCGAGGGCTCGATCCAGATCCTGGAAGGCCTTGAAGCGGTGCGCAAGCGCCCGGGCATGTACATCGGCGACACGTCGGATGGCACGGGTCTGCACCACCTGGTGTTCGAGGTGGTCGACAACTCCATCGACGAAGCCCTGGCCGGCCACTGCGACGACATCGTGGTGACCATCCACAGCGACAACTCCATCAGCGTGACCGACAACGGCCGCGGCATTCCCACCGGCGTGAAGATGGACGACAAGCACGAGCCCAAGCGCTCGGCGGCCGAGATCGCGCTCACCGAACTGCACGCGGGCGGCAAGTTCAACCAGAACAGCTACAAGGTCTCGGGCGGTCTGCACGGCGTGGGGGTGAGCTGCGTGAATGCGCTGAGCCAGTGGCTGCGCCTGACCGTGCGCCGCGAAGGCAAGATGCACCAGATCGAGTTCGCGCGCGGCTTCGTGCAGAACCGCATCGTCGAGACGACCGCCAACGGCGTCGAGATCTCGCCCATGAAAGTGACCGGCGACACCGAGAAGCGCGGCACCGAAGTGCACTTTCTGCCCGACTACGACATCTTTCGCGAGAACGCCGATTTCCACTACGAAATCCTGTCCAAGCGCCTGCGCGAACTCTCGTTCCTCAACAACGGCGTGCGCATCCGCCTGAAAGACGAACGCAGCGGCAAGGAAGACGACTTCTCGGGCGCCGGCGGCGTCAAGGGCTTCGTTGACTTCATCAACAAGGGCAAGACTGTTCTGCACCCCAACGTGTTCCACGCGCTCGGCGACCGCGCCAGCGACCAGGGCACCAACATCGGTGTGGAAGTGGCCATGCAGTGGAACAGCGGCTACAACGAACAGGTGCTGTGCTTCACCAACAACATCCCGCAGCGCGACGGCGGCACCCACCTCACCGGCCTGCGCGCCGCCATGACGCGGGTGATCAACAAGTACATCGAAGAAACCGAAATGGCCAAAAAGGCCAAGGTTGAAGTGACCGGTGACGACATGCGCGAAGGCCTGTGCTGCGTGCTCTCGGTCAAGGTGCCCGAGCCCAAGTTCAGCAGCCAGACCAAGGACAAGCTGGTCTCCAGCGAAGTGCGCGGCCCAGTGGAGGACATCGTGAGCCGTCTGCTGGCCGACTACCTGCAGGAGCGCCCCGGCGACGCCAAGATCATCTGCGGCAAGATCGTTGAAGCCGCGCGCGCCCGCGAAGCCGCGCGCAAGGCGCGCGAGATGACGCGCCGCAAAGGCGTGCTCGACGGCATGGGCCTGCCCGGCAAACTGGCCGACTGCCAGGAAAAAGACCCGGCCGAGTGCGAGATCTACATCGTGGAGGGCGACTCCGCCGGTGGCTCCGCCAAACAAGGCCGCGACCGCAAGTTCCAGGCGATCCTGCCGCTGCGCGGCAAGATCCTGAACGTGGAGAAAGCGCGCTACGAGAAGCTGCTCACCTCCAACGAAATCCTCACCCTCATCACCGCCCTGGGCACCGGCATCGGCAAGGCCGGCGGCGAAAGCGCCAACGGTGACGGCAAGGACGACTTCAACGTCGCCAAGCTGCGCTACCACCGCATCATCATCATGACCGACGCCGACGTGGACGGCGCCCACATCCGCACCCTGCTGCTGACCTTCTTCTACCGCCAGATGCCCGAGCTCGTGGAGCGCGGCCACATCTACATTGCGCAACCGCCGCTCTACAAGGTGAAGGCCGGCAAGGAAGAGCTGTACCTGAAAGACGGCGCTGCGCTCGACGGTTTTCTGCTGCGCATCGCGCTGAAAGACGCCAGCGTGTTCACCGGCGGCGCCACACAAACCACGCTGAGTGGCGACACGCTGGGCGAGTTGGCACGCAAACACCAGGTGGCCGAAAGCGTGATCGCGCGCCTGTCCAACTTCATGGACGCCGAAGCCCTCCGCTCCATTGCCGACGGTGTGTCGCTCAACCTCGACAGCGTCGAACAGGCCGAAGTGAGCGCCATCGCGCTGCAAGCCAAGCTGCGCGAGCTCACCACCACCGGCGTGCCCGCCGAAGTGGCGGCCGAGTTCGACGTGCGCACCGACAAACCCATCCTGCGCATCAGCCGCCGCCACCACGGCAACATCAAGAGCAGCGTGCTCACGCAAGACTTCGTGCACGGCGCCGACTACGCCGCGCTGGCCACCGCTGCCGAGACTTTCCGAGGCCTGCTGGGCGAGGGCGCCAAGGTCATGCGCGGCGAGGGCGAGAAGCAGAAAGAAGAAAAAGTCGCCGACTTCCGCTTGGCCATGCGCTGGCTCATCAGCGAAGCCGAGCGCACCACCGCGCGCCAGCGCTACAAAGGCTTGGGCGAAATGAACCCCGCCCAGCTGTGGGAAACCACCATGGACCCAGCCGTGCGCCGGTTGCTGCGCGTGCAGATCGACGATGCGATCGAAGCCGACCGCGTGTTCACGATGCTCATGGGAGACGAGGTGGAACCACGCCGGGACTTCATCGAGACCAACGCGCTCCGGGCGGGGAATATCGACGTTTGAGCTTGTCGTACGTAGGCCGCCAAAGTAACTGCTACTCCCGCCATAGTTCTGCTACTGGCTGACATTAGTTATTGCAACTGGCCTACTTCCCTAAACCCTATCGGCCGCGACCTTACAGCGGCTATGCAGCGGCTGCTGTCGGTCAGCCATCGACCGCCCACCGTCTGGCATCGGCCATCTCCAGACGTTGGAGGATGACCGCTTGGGGGCTGGTCAGCGCACCGACGTCAGCCCGCCGCCGACCCGATCAAGTCCCCGCGCGCAATTCCCGCACGCCGCGGCCCAGCTTGCGTCGCAACAGGGCGCGCAAAGTCACCCCGTCGGAGTAGCCGATCCGCGCGGCAATCTGATCGACGCTTTCGGTGCTGGTGCGCAGCAGATGCACGGCACGCTCGACGCGCAGGTCCTGGAAGTACGACAGGGGTGATTTGCCCAACACGCCTTGCAGGCGCCTTGCCAGAGTGCGTTCGCTGGCGCCCACGGCGACGGCCGCCTCGGCCAGCGAGAAGCCGTGCGCGAGCCGCTGCCGCGCCCAGCCCTCGAAGCGCTCGACCACCGGGTCGGCGTGGGCGAGGTGATCGGGGATCACGAACTCCGCTTGCGAGCCACGCGGCTCGACCAGCAGGTAGCGCGCCGTCTGCGCTGCCAGCGCCGGGCTGCTGCTGCGCACGATGCCCAGCGCCAGGTCGAGGTGGGCCAGGGCAGCGCCGGCCGTGGTGAAGCCGACCGAGCTCACGAGCATGCGGGAGTCATCGAGCGACACGCGCGGATAACGCTGCCGAAACATCGGCGCCAGCCACCAAGACGTCGTGGCGCGTTGGCCGTCGAGCAGCGCGCTCTCTGCCAGCAGGAAGGTGCCGGTGCAGGCGGCGCCGACGACCGCTCCTGCGGTGGACCACCGCCGCAGCGCGACGACCGCGTCGGCCACGTCCGGACGGGCCAGGCGCGCCGCGAGCGTGTCGGGCATGTTCGCGCCGAGCGCGGGCACGAGCACGAAGTCGGGGTTGCGCACGGCGTGCACCGGCACCACGGGCACCGTCAAACCCTGCGCGGTGCGTACGCGACGCCTCACGCCCACCAAGGTGACGTCGATGGCTGTCGGCGGCTGGTCCAGCAAGCCCGCCAGTTGCTTGGCAGTGCCCAGTGTGTCGGTGAGGGCCGAGAGACCCAGGTCGAACACGCCATCGAGAACGAGGATATGGATTCTCATGGCAAGAATGATATCAATATTGGCACTCTTGCCACTCGTGAATGGTGACGGAAGGTCTTAGTCTCTGGGTGCCTTCAAGCATTCACTCATTCATACAAAAGATCACTCCATGACCAAGCTTGCGTTGTTCGTCCGTCTCGAAGCCAAACCAGGACAGGAGACCGCCGTTGCCGAATTCCTGGCTGGGGCGCTGCCGCTCGCCAACGCGGAGTCGGGAACCACTGCGTGGTTTGCCTTGAAGTTCGGCCCGTCGACTTTCGGCGTGTTCGACGCCTTTGCCGATGAGACGGGTCGCCAGGCACACCTGGACGGTCCGATCGCAGCCGCCTTGATGGCCAACGCAGCAGCCTTGCTCAGCGCGCCGCCGAAGATCGAGAAGATCGATCTGCTGGCGGCGAAGCTGCCGGGCTGACGCGCCGTGCGCGGCGCGGCGTTGTCGCGGGCTTCGAGCGGATCCGCCTGCGCAGCTTCACCTGTGTGGCCGACGTTCGCCGGCACTCGGTCATCAGCACCCGCGATATCGGTCCGGGCTTGAAGCCTGGGGCGAGTCGATCTGCGATCTGCCCTTTCTCCATTGTCGAAGTCGGACCAGGACCGCCTGTCTCGAAGTGGCGGGCCCACCGGTCTTCGGTCATGTCTCACCCACTTTCTCTTCAACCACCCCAGGAGCAATCATGAAACTGATGGATTACGGACTCGCGCCGATTGATTTCAACTACCCGCAAACCACGGCGGGCGACGTCGACGCTGGCCTGTCTCGGCGCGGCTTCGTGATGACTTCGCTGGCCTCCGGCTTCGCCATCGCGTCCAATCCCGTGCTTGCACAGGCCATCACCACCGACAGCAAGGGCCTGGTCGCCGGCGAGGTCAGCGTCGCGGTCGCTGACGGCAAGATTCCGGCTTACCGCGCAATGCCGGCCGGCCCCGGCAAGTTCCCGGTGATGCTGGTGGTGCAGGAGATCTTCGGTGTGCACGAGCACATCAAGGACATGTGCCGCCGCTACGCCAAGATGGGCTACTACGCCATCGCCCCCGAGATGTTCGCCCGCCAGGGCGATGTGTCGACGATGACGGACATCGGCACCATCCTTTCGCAGGTGGTGTCCAAGGTGCCCGATGCGCAGGTCTGCGCCGATCTCGATGCCACCCTGGCCTTTGCCCGCGCCAGCGGCAAGGCCGATGCCAAGCGCACTGGCTTGGTGGGCTACTGCTGGGGTGGCCGCACCGCCTGGGTATATGCACGCCACAACAGCGGCCTGAATGCCGCCGTGGCTTACTACGGTCTGCTCGAAGGCTTGAAGGCGCCCGACCTGCGCCCGCAGGATCCGATCGACTTCGCCCAAGAGATCAAGGTGCCGGTGCTGGGGCTTTACTCCGGCATCGATGCCTTCGTGAAACAGGAGACGATCGCCAAGATGCGCGGCCTCATCAACAAGGGCGGCAGCGGCTCGGAGATCGTGGTGTTCCCCAACGTCGACCACGGCTTCAACGCGGACTACCGGCCCAGCTACGACAAGGCCGCCGCCACCTACGCGCAGAAGCTGGCCAGCGATTGGTTCAAGAAGCACCGCGTCTAAGGCCTTAACGCTCAGCCTGGGCGGCGGGATGCCCCGGTTGATTCTCTGGACGACGGATCCGCTTCCGACTTGAGTGATCCGCTCGCCCACCGTGCAGAGGCCCATGCGGGGCAGCCGTCTTGCACAAGCAGGTCGAGGACGTGGAGGAGATAGCGATGAGAAGCGTCCCCGATCCCCGATGGCGAGCTCGACGGCATCACTCGTGGCGCGTACGGCAAACCAAGGGTAAAGCGGTGCACCTGCAAACTGCACCGCCTTGTCTAGGGCAGACTCGACCGGCGGCTCGGTACGACCAAGCCAAGCCCGTCAACTGCCCCTTATGGTCGAGACCAGACAGCCATCGGTGGGATGTGAAGGACTTCCCCCAGTCTTGAACAGACTCTGAGTTTGTAAATCGACCTCGAGATGATCCACGCGCGCTGCCCGTTGACATGCTCGGTCAAGGCGAGTTTGCCGCGCACAAGCCGGTCAGATAAGCGCACCGGTGATCGAAACCGACGGTCCTGATTCGAACACCTCTACCGGGGCGAGGCGCAACAACCCCTTCGCATCCCTGGTCGAGCCAGTCAGCCACTGGTCCACGTCCCCCTGCTCGACCGGGATCACGCTGCGCTTGTCCTGTTGATCGAACGGAAGGGGAAGTTTCGTGGCACGGTCGATATCGGGCTTGTGCATGCGGCCCATCAGTGGATGGAGTTCGAGCAAACTCGTTGCGTTGATCGGCATTTGACGTTGGTGTCAAATCTTCAAATGGCAAAAACAACTCACTTTGTCCCTGTAGCGCTTGAACACGCCAGTCGACTGATCAACCATGGCCCTACGGTTCTGATCACGAGTTCTGACGGCAACCGGCGAAACGTGATGGCCGCTGCGTGGTCGATGCCGGTGGAGTTCACGCCACCGCGAGTGGCCGTGGTCATTGACAAGAACACATTCACGCGGGAACTGATCGCAGCCAGTGGAGTGTTCGCCATTTGCCTGCCAGGCTCCGCACTCATCGACCTGACCTATGCGGTTGGCAGTGAGAGCGGTCGAGCTCTGGACAAGTTCGAGCACTTCGGCATTGACACCCTCGTCACTCCGCTGCTGGGTCTGCCTGTTCCAGCATCGGGATGCTCGGCCTGGCTCGAGTGCCGACTGATCCCGGAGAGGCACACTGAAGATGCCTATGACACCTGTTTCGCCGAGGTCGTGGGTGCCGCAGCCGATGCACGAATTTTCAGGGACGGTCACTGGCTGTTCGAGAGCGGCAACGCCGATCTACAAACCATCCATCATCTTGGCGGTGGCAACTTCATCTGCGCAGGGAGCGTCGTCCGCGCAGCAAGCCTGTAGGTCAAGATCGTGAACCGCCCCGGGTTTGTGTATTCAGTCGCAAGAACTTTGGCACCGAAGTAGGCCAGTTGCACAAACTTTGACCTGAACGGGACCAGCCCTGTGGCACGAGGTCTTGCAAGCTGTTGATTTTGTAGGTGCGCCAGAGCAATGACTCTGGCACACCTACGTTATTCGCGCGCAGGCTTCACTCGGCCTCGATGCCCGCTGCCTTGATGATCTGGCCCCACTTGCGCGTCTCGGCCGCCTGGAACGTCGCCAGCCCGTCGGGCGTGCTGGTGAAAGCCTCGGAACCGCTGCTTGCGAAGAAGCCCTTGGCCGACGCACTGGCCGTGGCCCGCACCAGCAGCTCATTGAGGCGCTGAACCGCGGCCGGCGGCGTGCCGGCCGGTGAGTAAGCGGCAAACCAGTAGCCCATCTCGTAGCCCGCCACGCCGGCCTCGGCGATGGTGGGCACGTTGGGCAGCATCTGTGAACGCTTGGAAGCCGTCACGCCCAGGGCGCGAAGCTTGTCGGCCTGCACTTGCGGAACGCCGGTGGACATGTCCGCGAACATCATGTTGATCTGGCCACCCAGCAAGTCGGTGATGGCGTTGGGGTTGCTTTTGTAGGGCACGTGCAGGATCTGCACACCCGCCATCTGCTGGAAGAGTTCACCCGCGATGCGGCTGGACGAACTGCCGCTTCCGAAGCTGAGTTTCCCGGGCGCCTTTTTGGCCTCGGCGATGACATCGGCCACTGTCTTGAAGCCCGAAGCGGGGTTGACCACCATCACCTGACCGCCCTTGCCCAGGGCGGTGATGGGTGCGAAATCCTTCACCGGGTCGTAGCTGAGTTTTTTGTAGAGGTGCTCGTTGGCCGCGTGCGTGGTGTTGGTCGTGATGAGCACGGTGTAGCCGTCGGCCGGCGCCTTGGCCACCGCGGCGGCGGCGATCATGCCGCTGGCACCCGCCTTGTTCTCCACCACCACGGGCTGGCCGGTCTCACTGGTGAGCGACTGACCCAGCGCTCGCGCCAGTTGGTCGGTGGCACTGCCGGCCGCAAACGGAACGACGAAGGTGACGGGGCGCGATGGAAATGCCGGCGCCTGTGCCGAGGCGAGTACGGGCGTCAGGCCCAGCAGGGCGATGGCCGAGGTGGCCAGCAACTGGCGGCGCTTGTTGGATCGGGTGTTCATGGTTTTGTCTCCTGGTTGGAATGGTCAGTGGGAAAAATCGAGAACGCTCAGCGCGTTCAGGGGGAACCTGCCAGATGGACCCGCAGCGCGTCGGGTACTTCCACGGGCAGATCCATCAGCAAAAACGACAAGGCCTTGCCGTGGCTGTCGAGGTTGAGCGAATCGTTCACACCCCCGTCCAGCACGTCGTCGATCACGAAGTTCATGGCGTGCAGCTGCGGCAACACATAGCGGGTGACCGCGCGGGGGCGGCGGGTGGCGAACTGGGCCGCCACGGCTTCTTCGGTGACCTGTGCCACCAGCAAGTCCCACAGCTCGGGACACCATGCGATCACGCTGATGTTGGAGCGGTTGCCCTTGTCGCCCGTGCGGCTGTGGGCCAGCCGGTACAGCGGGGCGGTGAAGCGTGTGCCGGCGGTCATGCAACGACCTGCTGTGACTGGGGGTCGAGCATGGTGTGCCCGACCAACACGGCTTCGCGCGGGACCAGGCAGGAGACCATGCCCAGGCGCGGACGCACACCCGTGCGAACCCCGCCACCCCCCGCAGGCCCGCAGCAATACAGGGCGGTCACTTCGCGCACCAGGCGCTCGGCCTGGCTGCGTTCGCGGTGTTGCATGGCCACGCGCAGACGCACATCGCGCGCTGCGCCGATGGGGGTGCTGTCGAGCCAGCTGCTGGTGTCGTCGCCCAGCACGCTCGTCACACCGATCAGGTCGATGCGCAAGGGCGCGGTGTCGGCCAGACGCTCGCGCAACACCTGCGCGGCCAGCCGCGCGCGCCCCTCGGCCCGCGCGCCTGCGTAGGAAATTTCACCTTCGGCAAACCATCCCGCCTCAAAGCAGGCGTTCACCTTCAGCGAGGGCGGCCGCTGATGGCCACTCACCCCTTCCAGGCGCACGCGGTCTGGGCCGACCTGCCGCACACGCGCGGTGGTGATGTCGGCCACGACATCGGGCGTCAGATAGCCAGCCGGGTCGTGCAGCTCGTAGAGCAGCTGCTCTTTCACCGTGCGCTCGTCGATGCGCCCGCCCGAGCCTGCGGGCTTGGTGATGGTGCAATCGCCGCTCTCTTCGATCTCGGCGATCGGATAACCCAGGGTCGCCAGACCGGGAACGTCCTTGTAGCCCGGGTCGGCAAAGTACCCACCCGAAACCTGCGAGCCGCATTCCAGCAAATGACCAGCCATGGTGGCTCTCGCGAGGCGATCCCAGTCGTCCATGCGCCAGCCAAAGTGGGCCAGCGCCGGGCCCAGCGCCAGGGACGGATCGGCGACTCGACCGCAGACAACGATGTCTGCACCCGCGCGCAACGCCTCGGCGATGGGCTCGGCGCCGATGTAGGCGTTGGCGCTCGCAATGGGTTCGCAGGGCATCGTCTTGCCCAGCATCTGCTTGAGCAGGTCACGGTGCTGAAGGCCCGACAGATCGTCGCCGTGCACCACCGCTATGCGGGGTGAAGCGATGCCCATCTCCCTGGCCAGCTCGCGTATGCGGCGGGCCGCGCCCAGCGGGTTGGCCGCCCCGAAGTTGCTGACGATGCGAATGCCATGCGCCATGCACAAGCCGAGCACAGGACGCAGCAAATCGTCGAGCAACGGCTCGTAGCCCGCCTGCGGGTCGCCCTGGCGAGCCAGCTGGGCCAGTGCCAGCGTGCGCTCTGCAAGGGTCTCGAAGATCAGCACGGATGGCTGGGCGCGTGCGATCAATTCGCGCACCACCGGCAAGGCGGCGTCGGTTCGGTCGCCTGAAAAACCGGCGGCACAGCCGATCAGCAAATTGGGAATCCTGGTCGCCATTCTTGTCTCCTGCGGTCACTCTAGGTGAATTAAGCTATCCGGTGAAATCGATTTTTCAGCTCAACTCATCGAGATTCCAGATGAATATTTCAAGCCGGCAGCTCGATGCCTTCATCGCCCTGGCGGCCCAGAGAAACTTCACGCGGGCGGCGGCCCAGTGCAGCCTCTCGCAGTCCGCCTTCAGCGCGGTCATCCGAACGCTCGAGGACGACCTTGGGCTTCGCCTGTTCGATCGGAGCACGCGGCATGTGGACCTCACGCTCGAGGGCAGCAAATTCCTGGAGTCGGCGGTGCGCATCCGCAGCGAGATCGACCGGGCGCTGGATGGCGTGCGCGACGCTGCAACGCTGCAGCGCGGGCGTGTTTCCATCGCGCTGCTCCCGTCGCTGGCCGCAGGCTGGCTGCCCGGCGTGCTGGTTGAATTCAGGGCGACCTGTCCCGGCATCGACTTCGACATCGCCGATGTGCTGTCCGAACCCTGCATCGAGCGCGTGGCGAACAAGACCGCCGACTTCGCGCTCGCAGCCACCCGGGCAGACACGCCGGAACTGCAGGCACAGCCGTTCTGCAAGGACAGTTTTCACCTGGTGTGCCGGAGCGACCATCCCTTGGCGCGGCGCAGATCGATCTCGGTCAACGACCTGGCGGCCTGGCCTTTCGTGCATCTGGCCCGCACGAGCAGCGTGCGCCAGTACCTCGAAGCCGCGCTGCGTCCTCAGGCCATGAAAACCCTGGTGGAGGTGGAACAGCTGGCCACCGTGATGGGCTTTGTGCGTGCGGGGCTGGGCATCAGCGTCGTGCCCACGCTGACGCTGTTCCATTTCAACCAGCCCGACATCGTCACCCGGGCGCTGTCACTGCCCGGGCTGACACGGCAGATCTATCTGGTGCGGCGCCGGGACCGCAGCCTGTCGGTCGCTGCCCAGGCGGTTCACGACCTGATGATTCAGCGACGACCCCATTGAGTGACCGGCCAGGCTAGACCACGCCCTGCGCGAGCATCGCGTCGGCCACCTTCACAAACCCGGCGACGTTCGCGCCGTCGACATAACTGATCGAGCCGTCGGCACCGCGGCCGTGAACAAGGCAGGCCTCGTGAATGCCCACCATGATGGTGTGCAGGCGGGCGTCGACCTCGTCGCGCGGCCATGACAGACGCATCGCGTTCTGGCTCATCTCCAGCCCCGAGGTGGCCACCCCTCCGGCGTTGCTGGCCTTGCCCGGCGCGTACAGCACGCCGGCTTCCTTGAAGCGCTGCACCGCATCCATGGTGGTGGGCATGTTGGCGCCTTCGGCGACGCAGACCACGCCGTTCTTGATGAGGGTGGCGGCATCGTTCGCATCGAGCTCGTTTTGCGTGGCACACGGCAGCGCCACATCCACCGGCACCGCCCAGGGCCGCACCCCGGCTTCGAAACGGCTCCGGGTGCGCGTGGCGTATTCGCCCAGGCGGCCATACAGGTGGTTCTTCACCTCCATCAGCTCGGCCAGTTTCTCGGGGGTGAAGCCGTCCTCGTCGATCACCGTGCCGCTGGAGTCGGACACGGTGACGACCTTGGCGCCCAGCGCCATGGCTTTTTCCACCGCGTACTGGGCCACGTTGCCCGAACCTGAAACGCCGACACGCAGGCCGTCGAAACTGCGGCCTGTCTGCTTGAGCATTTCCTGCACAAAGTACACCGTGCCGTAGCCGGTGGCCTCGGGCCGCACCAGCGAACCGCCGAACGACAGACCCTTGCCGGTGAACACGCAGTCGGCGCGGTTGCTGAGCTTCTTCATCATTCCCGCCATGAAACCCACTTCGCGCCCACCCACGCCGATGTCGCCCGCAGGCACGTCGGTGTCTGCCCCGACGTGGCGGAACAACTCGGTCATCAGGGCCTGGCAGAAGCGCATCACCTCACCCGGGCTCTTGCCCTTGGGATCGAAGTCGGCGCCGCCCTTGCCACCCCCCATGGGCAGCGTGGTCAGCGCATTCTTGAAGGTCTGCTCGAACGCCAGGAACTTCAGGATCGAGAGGTTGACCGAGGGGTGGAAACGCATGCCGCCCTTGTAGGGCCCGATGGCCGAGCTGTGCTGGATGCGGTAGCCCCGGTTGACCTGCACATCGCCGTGGTCGTTGACCCAGGAGACGCGGAACATCACCACCCGCTCGGGCTCCACCAGTCGGTCCAGCAGGCCTTGTTCGGCGTATTTCGAATGGCTCTGGATGAAGGGCCAGAGGCTCTCCATCACCTCGGAAACGGCTTGGTGAAACTCGGTTTGGCCGGGGTTGCGGTGAACGACGTGTTCGAGGAAGTGGTGCGCTGAGGCGTATTTCATGGGTTTATGCTCCAAATTTGTGCATGAGATTATGCGCAAAGCGCATTCTTCGAAAAAATGCCTTGTTTTGGTGCGTCGCTCCCGGGTCCAGTGGTGCTCAGGCTCTTGATGAAATCCTTGTTGAGTTCCATGACGTTCTCAGCGGGCGATGTTTGCCGCCGTGGCAACGCTCGTTTGATTAAATGGAGCAATCAACACATCGCCAGCGGCCCACTTGGCCAGACGTTGAGCGACGCTGCCGGTGAAAAACTGCGCCAGCGCCGAGGTGGGCCGCTTGCCCACCACCACCAGTTCGGCCTGCGTGGACAGCTGATGCAGTGCGGTCGAATAGGCCGGGTCGCCGTTGCCGACCTCAAAGGCCAGTGGTGATGCCTGTGACACGGCATGGGCCGTACCCAGCGCGCCGATGAGTTGCGCAAGGCGGTCCCGGGCGTGCTGGCGCGAACCCAGGCGGTGGGCCTGGATCGCATCCGCCGATGTGTTGACCGAGCGCAGCTTGCTGTCTTCGATCGTGTCGATGGCGTGAAAGAGTTTGAGAACGTGGGGGGCGGCGAAGCGACCGGCAAAGTCGATCAAGGACCTGGACCGTGTCGACAGATCGACCGCCACCAGCACGCGCTCATAGGGCTTCAGGGGCTCCTGCCTGACCACCAGCAGCGGACACACGCTGCCGTGCACCGCCTGGTCGAGCGTGGTGCCGCGGTGAAATCGCTTCCAGCTGCGCTGCGACAGCGGTCCCATGACCAGCAGGCTGGACGCACCGGCCTCGGCCAGCACCGCATCGAGCGACGCCGAACGTTCGATCGCATGGACATCGATCTCGTGGCGCCGGGCCAGTTGGCGGGCCCGCTGCCCCAGGCGCGCGACCGGGTCGACGGGAACGGTGTTGGGACCTTCGTCCAGGTGGATCAGCCGCAGCGTGAGCTGGTGTTGTTCTGCCAGCAAAGCTGCACGTTCGAGGGCGTGGGCAGAAGGCGGCGAAAAATCGGACAGGGCAAGGATGGAGTCGAAGTGCATGGGAATTCCGGGACGAACGAGGGCCAACCGCCAGCGCCGGGCTGGCGGAACAAGGTCGATGGCGCGGGGCCGCTAGGTGGTGTAGTCGCCGCTGGCTTCGGGCTGAAACAGCAGCGAGACAATCTCGGCAGCGCAGGCGTCGCCGTTGGGCGTGCGCCAGCGGGCGATGGCGCCCACCCGCAGACCGATCAGGCTGGCCCCGACCGGCGAGAGCACGGAGATGAAGCCCAGATGCGGCTCGGCATCGCCGGGGTAACACAGCGTGAGCTTTTGGCGCTTGTGTGAATCGAGGTCTTCCACGATCACCTGCGAGTACATCGTGACGATGTCGGGCGGGATCTCCCGCGAGGGCACGAGGTCCAGGGACTCGAGTGTGTCGACCAGTTCGGCCGGAAGAGGCACGCCGCGCAGCTTGCTCAGGCGTGCGAAATCGATTTCGGTGAGCAGCTTCTCACCCGCAAGGTTCTTGTGCATGGTGCACTCCAACTGGTGCAGGCCCGCCGTTGAAAAGCGGCGCCCGCGATCGCGCTGGGTTGGGGCCCGGCGATGGTTGGATTGCGCAAAAAGGGGGAAAGAGTATCGCCGGGCTTAAGAATGTGCGGCCGGCTGGCGCAGTCCCGCCGAACCCATCAGCTTGCGAGCGGCCACGGCATCGCATGCCGAAAGGGGCATGCCGGTGACCGTGTGGGCAGTGAAGGGAGGGTGGAAAGCCATGGGGGGGTATTGTAGGACGGCCTGTGATGCCCTGCAGGCGAACGCACTTGCAGATCGCTATGGCGCTCTGCAGATCCCATAGACTGCGACGGTATCTGCGTTGCACCCGCAACGCCCGGCCAACCAGGTAGCCCATGCGCAGCATGCTCGATTTCAGTTCGTGGTCCACCGTGCTCACCACACTCTTCAGCCTGATCGTGGTGTCGCTCGTGTTCGTGGGCATCCGCCTGGTGTTCATGCAGACCTTCCAGCGCCGCCGCGAACGCGAGAACCGGCAGATCAACGAGCGCCTGAAGGTGCTGATCGCGGCCTACAAAACCCTGGGAGGTTCGTTCACCGGTGTGTTGACGGTCGACCCGGCCCACCTGCGTGACCAGCGCCGGGCAACCCCGGTGGACGAGGCCGACGAGGACGGCGAAATGGACGCCATGGCCAGCGCCTCAGAGCGCCGCCGCCGCATCCGCGACGCTGTCGAAGCCGCACTGTCCGATGTGATCCTGCTCGGCACCGAAGAACAGGTGAAGCTGGCGGCGCAAGCGGCCAACGACATGGTGGCGGGGCGCAACGTGGAGGTGGCACCACTGGTGGTGTCGCTGCGCGACTTCATCCGCCAGGCACTGGACCTCACGCCCGCGCCGCAGGACCTGATTCCCAACCAGGGGCCGTTGCGCGTGAACGCAGGTGGCGCGGGCGCGCGGCGTGGTGGTGGTGGTGGTGGTGGTGGTGAGGCTCGGGGTGGCCGGGGGGGCAGCGGCGGCGGGGGTGGCGGCATGGGCCTGGGGATGGGCGTGGGTGCCGGGGGTGGCGCGGTGGTCGGCGGCAAGTCGAACGACACGCCCTGACCGCTGCATCAACTTCGGAACCGTTTGTGCCATCCATGCGCCCCAGCGCGCCCACCTCCGAGCGCATGCCTTTCATCGACGCGCTCAAAGCCGTCGGCTCGCAGCTCATCGTGCTGCACCACCTCGCGTTCTACGGCCCCATGTCGGACTGGACGCACCAGCTCGCGCCCGATGTGGTGGGCTGGTTCAGCCAACACGCGCGCATGGCGGTGCAGATCTTCCTGGTGGTGGCGGGTTTCCTGGCGGCGCGCAGCCTGGCGCCACACGGCCACTTGCGCGGCGAGCGCCCTCTCTTTCTGTTGTGGCAGCGTTTTGTGCGGGTCAGCCTGCCGCTGATGGCGGCGCTGTTGCTGGCCATGGTGTGCACCGAGATCGCGCGCGAATGGATGACGCACGATTCGTTGCCGGACCCGCCGAACCTGTGGCAACTGGTGGCGCACGCGCTGCTGGTGCACAGCCTGCTGGGGGTGGATTCGCTGTCGGCGGGCGTCTGGTACGTGGCCATCGACGTGCAGTTGTTTGCGCTGCTGCTGGGCTTGTTGTGGCTGGGGCGGCGCCTGCGCGGTCACCGGGGCCTCGAAGCGCAAGTGCTGGTCGCGGCCGTGGTGCTGGCCTCGCTGTTTCACTTCAACCGCGACAGCGGCTGGGACAACTGGGCGATCTACTTTTTTGGCGCCTACGGCCTGGGCGCGCTGGCCTTCTGGGTGAGCCGCGTGGACGCCGGGCGCCACGCGCCGGCCTGGCTGGCGGGCATGGTGGTGCTCACGGCCCTGGCCCTGGCGCTGGACTGGCGCACCCGCATCGCACTGGCGCTCGGCGTGGCGCTCGCGCTCGCATGGTCGCACCGCAGCGGATGGTTGTTCACCTGGCCGCGCAGCCGCGCACTGGGTTACCTGGGTCGCATTTCGTACGGGGTGTTTTTGCTCAACTTCCCGGTGGCGCTGGTGGTGAACGCGGCCTTCACGCGCTACGCCAGCCCGGACGCCGGGGTTCAGACGCTGGGCGTGCTGGTGGCCTGGCTGGCCTGCAACCTGGCGGGCGCGGCGTTCCACCACGGGGTGGAGCAGCGCCTGGGTCAGCTGGGCCGTTCAGGCGCCGGGCGCTGAGGGCGCCGGGTCGCAGCGCTCGCGCAGGTAGCGCAGCGCGGCCTCCACCTGGTCGATCAGCACCAGGCACAGGTCGCCGGCCTGCAGACGATCGAGCGCGGTGTCGATGGCCACGAACTCGCCCTGGATGGTGTCCACGCGGCGGGTGCGCGTGGCGCCTTCAAGCCCTTCGCGCAGCAGCCCCGTGACCTCACCCTCGGTGCGGCCTCGCTGGCAGGCGTCTTCATACAGGATGACTTCGTCGAACGCCGCGCCGAGGATGCGCGTCTGCTCCCGGATGTCCTCGTCGCGCCGGTCGCCCGCACCGCTGATGACCACGATGCGGCGCTGCGCCGGCATGGCTTCGGCGGCGGAGACCAGGGCGCGCATGGCGTCCGGGTTGTGGCCGTAGTCGGCGATCACGGTGGCACCGCGCAGGGTCATGAGGTTGAAGCGGCCGGGTACGCTGGCGGGGTCGCTCTGGAAGGTGGCCAGGCCCTTGCGGATGCGGGCCCACGGAATGCCCAGGCCCCAGGCCGCGGCCAGCGCGGCCATGGCGTTGTCCACCTGAAAGCCGATGCGCCCGCCCATGGTCATGGGGATGTCGGCCAGGGCCACTTCGTGGCGGCGCTCGCCCTGCTGGGCCACGATGTTGGCGCCGTCCACCCACACGGCGCGACGGCCTTGCGCGCGGTGCGTGGCCAGCACGGGGTTGTTGCCATCACCGCAGAAAAAGATCACCTGCCCGGTGCACACCTCGGCCATGCGGATGCAGTGCGGGTCGGCCGCGTTGAGCACGCCGTAGCCGTTGGGCGCCACGTTCTGGATGACCACGCGCTTGAGCACCGCGATGTCTTCCACGGTGGTGATGTAGTTCAGGCCCAGGTGGTCGCCCGAACCGATGTTGGTGACCACCGCCACCTGGCAGCGGTCGAAGCCCAGACCTTCGCGCAGCACGCCGCCGCGCGCGGTCTCGAACACGGACGCGTCCACCTCGGGGTGCATCAGCACATTGCGCGCGCTGCGCGGGCCGGCGCAGTCGCCGCTGTCGGTCTGGCGGCCGTTCACATACACGCCATCGGTGTTGGTCATGCCCACGCGATAGCCTTGGGTGTGCAGCAGGTGCGCGACCAGACGCGCCGTGGTGGTCTTGCCGTTGGTGCCGGTGACGGCGACCACCGGAATGCGGCCGTTCTGGCTGGGTGCAAACAGGTGGTCGATGATGGCCTCGCCCACGGCTCGACCCTTGCCGTACGAGGGGCTCAGGTGCATGCGCAGACCCGGGGCGGCATTGACTTCCACCACACCGCCGCTCTGGTCTCCCAGAGGCCTGAGCACGGTCTCGCACACCACGTCCACACCGCACACATCGAGCCCCACCATGCGCGCGGCGGCCACAGCGCTCGCGGCCACCTCGGGATGCACGTCGTCGGTCACGTCGGTGGCGGTGCCACCGGTGGAGAGGTTGGCGTTGTTGCGCAGCACCACACGCTCACCCTTGGCCGGCACGGTGTCGGGCGTGTGGCCCTGGATCTGCAGGCGCGCCAGCGCAATCTCGTCGATGCGCATGCGCGTGAGCGAGGTGCCGTGGCCGTCGCCGCGCTGGGGATCGGCGTTGACCAGGTTCACCAGCTGGGTCACGGTGCTCACACCATCCCCGGTCACTTGTGGCGGATCGCGCCGCGCTGCTGCCACCAGCTTGTCGCCCACCACCAGCAGGCGGTAGTCACTGCCGGGCAGGAACTTCTCCACCATCGGCTGGCCGTATTCCACCGCAACGCGGTAGGCCAGCTCCAGGTGCTCGCGCGTGACGATGTTCACCGTGACGCCCTTGCCCTGGTTGCCGTCGCGCGGCTTCACCACCACCGGCAGGCCGATGTACTGCGCCGCGGTCCAGGCTTCTTCAACACTGTCCACCGGCCGGCCCAGCGGGACCGGCACCCCCGCAGCGCGCAGCAGGTTCTTGGTGAGGTCCTTGTCCTGCGCAATGCTCTCCGACACCGCGCTGGTGCTGTC
Source organism: Hydrogenophaga sp. (assembly GCA_021154985.1). Classification (GTDB taxonomy): domain Bacteria; phylum Pseudomonadota; class Gammaproteobacteria; order Burkholderiales; family Burkholderiaceae_C; genus Hydrogenophaga. The sequence goes on along the minus strand of JAJNQE010000105.1, from coordinate 4,326 downwards.
AACCTCGGCGGCCCAGATGCGGCGCTGCTTCGAGCCCCAGCCGAACTGCACCAGCGAGCCCTGGGTGAGCCGGCGAAACGGAATACCGCGCGCCACGGCGGCGTTGACGATGGAGCCGGTGGACGGGCCCAGGCGCACGTCTTCGTCCAGCTCGCGCAGGCGGGCAATGACCGCGTCCACGTCGAAAGCCTGATCTCCGCCAAGGCCGCGCACCGCGGCAATGAGCTGCTCGGCCGCCTTCAGGGCTTCGCGTCCCACGGCTTCCTCGGTGTACTCCACCACCACCTGGTAGGTGCCGGGTTCCACCGTTTCGGTGCAGCGCGAAAAGCTCACCGGGCAACCGGCCTGGGCCTGCAGCGCCAGCGCCACCAGCTTGAGCACGTTGGCCAGCGAGAGCTCTTCTGCCGGACGCGGCCAGCGGCCGAGCTGCGGAAAGCGCTCGCGCAACGCGGCCTCGAAGCCGGGCAGGGAGCTCAGCGAACGCTCTTCGGGCGGGCAATGCACGATGGCTTCGATGGCGGTCTGGCGTGTCCAGAGGTTGGGGCCACGCAGGGCACGGATGCGGGAAATGTCCATGGCGGAGGGCGGGAATCGGTTGGGGTCGTTGGGGGTGCGGTGCCAGCGGGAAGGGTCAGGCGTGCGGCAGGGCGTCAAAGCGCTGCAGGCCGGCGGCCACCAGCGCCGGGCTCATGCCGGTGGCCCAGGCGGCAGCGGCGGCACCACACAGGACGTGGGCGGTCGCCGCATCGGCCATGCTGGCCAGCGGCGCGCGGGCAATCACCTCGCCGTTGTCGATGAGGCACACGGCCTCCTCCTGCCAGCGCACCGTGCGCGCCATGACCACGCCATCCGGCACCGGCCCGGCGCCATAACCCAGGCTGCTGCCGTCGCAGTGCCCGGCCAGCTCGGCCACGCCGGGCTCGTCCAGGTTGAGCACGCAGGCTCCTTGCGCCAGCACCACGTCGACCTGCGTGCGCAGCACACGCGGCATGCCCGAGGCGTCAAAGATGTCGTGGTGCGCCAGGCCTTCCCAGCCGCCGAGGTCGGTCACCACACCGACCAGGCAGCGGTCGTAGGGCAAGCCGTGGTCGAGGATCAGCGAGGGCGTGGTTTCCACCGCCAGGCCCTGGATCTCGCGGTTCATGAGCAGGCGTTGGCATTGGTCCCAGTAATCGGCGCCCGCGCGCTCGATGCGCCGGCGTCCGATGTGGATGCCTTCACTCGACGCGAGGCCTGCGGGTGCGCCGGCCAGATCGAGCAAAAAGGCAGCGGCGCGCGCCAGCAGGGCCGTGCCGCGCGTGCCGCTCACGCCAATGAGGGGCACACGCCCGGCCATGGGAATGGCGGGGTCGAACAGCTGCGCCACGATGGCCTCGCCCACCGGGCGGGGCTGGCCGATGGCCGGGCGCAGGTGCATGAGCAGCCCGGGGCCGGCGTTCACCTCCACAATGGCGCCGCCCACCTCGTGCAGCGGGCGGCCGATGTCCTGCGTGACCATGTCGATGCCGGCGATGTCCAGGCCCACGGTGCGGGCGGCCAGGCTGGCCATGTAGGCCACCTCGGGGTGGACCTCGTCGGTGCACTCAAACGCCATGTTGCCGTTGCGCTGCACCAGCACACGCTGACCCGCAGCCGGCACGGCGTCGGCGCCCAGGCCCTGGCGTTCCAGCAGCAGGGTCATGGCGGGTTCGCGTTCCAGCCGGATCGTTTCCAGCGGAAATTCTTCGGCTTCGCCCCGGCGCGGGTCGCTGTTGAGCTGCAGGTCGATGAGGGTTCGCACGGTGGCCACGCCATCGCCGGTGACCCACAGGCTCTCGCCCCGGTTGGCCGCCACCACGCGACCACCCACCACCAGCAAGCGGTGCTCGTTGCCCAGGATGTGGCGCTCCACGATCACGTCGCTGCCTTCGGCATCGGCGATGGCAAAGGCGCGCTCGATGTCGGCCTGCTCGCTGAGTTCGAGCGACACGCCCCGACCGTGGTTGGCGTCGCTGGGCTTGACCACCACCGGCAGCCCGAGGTCCTGGGCGACTTCCCAGGCCTCGGCGGCGCTGGTCACGATCTGGCCTTCGGGCACCGGCACGCCACAGCTTTGCAGCAGGGTCTTGGTGAGGTCTTTGTCGCCGGCGATGTTCTCGGCGATGGCGCTGGTGAGCTCGGTCTCGGCGGTCCAGATGCGGCGCTGGCGCGCGCCCTGGCCGAGCTGCACCAGGTTGCCTTCGGTCAGGCGCAGGTGCGGAATGCCGCGCTCGGTGGCGGCGTTCACGATGGCCGCGGTGGACGGGCCGAGCCAGGTCGCGTCAACCACCTCGTGCAGGGCTTTCACAGCCGTGGTCATGTCGAAGGCTTCGTTGTTCAAGGCCGCCTGCAGCAGCGCATGGCCATGCTTCAGGGCTGCCTCGGCGGTGGCGCGGTTGCGGGCGCGAAACACCATGCGGTAGACGCCGGGCTTGCTGGTGCTGCGCGTCTGGCCAAACCCGGTGGGCATGCCCGCGAGGTTGAGCAGTTCGATCACGCAGTGCTCCAGCACGTGGCCGGCCCAGGTGCCCTCACGCAGCCGCTGCACAAAACCACCCACCTCGCCCACACCGCAGTGGTGGGTGGCCAGGCCAGGCAGCAGGGCCAGCAACCGGTCGGTCAGGCCTTCGATGGTGTGGGAGGGACGCTGCTCCAGTTCCCCCAGATCCAGCCAGACCTCCATGGTGGAGCGGTACGTCCAGATGTTGGGCCCACCGAGAAAACGGTGACGAAGCAGCGTGAGCGCGAGACGGTTTGAATCCATAAAACCCGGGATTGAACGCACAAAAGCCGGGCGGCAGGCCGGGCTGTCTACGGCGGACGCGCGCCCCTGGCGCCGTCCGGTGCGGATGTCTGGAACACCCGCAGTCCGCATTCTGCGCCGTCCCGGGGCCGTACAGCTGAGCCGTGCACGACAAATTGTGGCCCTATGTCACAGCGGCAACGCCGGTGACTTGGCGCACAATTTCCGGTTCATGCAAACCACGCCCGCCCTCCACCGCTCCATCGCCCCCGGCCCCGCTTCAACCGACGCCACCCCGGCCGACGTGCTGGCCCGCATGACGCTTGATCTGGATGCCCTGGGGCACTTTGCCAGCGGCGAACTGCTGCTCACGCCGAGCGAACTGTTGCAGGTGCACGCCAACGGAGAGCGGCAGGCCTGGCCGCTTAACCCCGCCCAACGCCTGCAGCACACCGACCTGGCCGGCGTGGCCACGCTGGACCTCCTTGATGCCGACGGCCTGCGCCAGCGCTGGCGCTTCACCCTCGCCCCGAACCCCGACGCGCTGCGGCACGTGCGCCAGTTCGACCACGCCACCACCCGCCTGCAGGGCGGCGGAGCGCCCGCGCCCGAGGCGGGCCAGCGCTGCCCGACCTGCCAGTCGCTCATGAGCCCCGACAGCGAGGAATGCGAGGTGTGCGCGCGACAGCCGGCCGAGGTGCCGTCCACCTGGGTGCTGCTGCGGCTGTGGCGATTTGCGCGGCCTTACCGCTGGCAGCTGCTGGCCGGCTTCATGCTCATGCTGGCGTCCACGGCGGCCACGCTGGTGCCGCCCTACCTGACCATCCCGCTGATGGACAACGTGCTGATCCCGTTCCAGAACGGGCAGCAGATCGACACCGGCTACGTGGCTTTGTTGCTCTCGGGTCTGCTGGGGGCGGCGCTGGTGGCCTGGGCCCTGGGCTGGGCGCGCACCTGGCTGCTGGCGCTGGTGTCTGAGCGCATCGCGGCCGATCTGCGCACCAGCGCGTTCGACCACCTGCTGGGCCTCTCGCTTGACTATTTCGGCGCCAAGCGCACCGGTGATCTGATCGCCCGCATCGGCTCGGAGACCGACCGGCTCTCGGTGTTTCTCTCGCTGCACGCGCTCGACTTCGCCACCGACGTGCTGATGCTGCTCATGACATCGGCCATTTTGTTTTCCATCAACCCCTGGCTGGCACTGGTCACGCTGCTGCCGCTGCCCTTCATTGCCTGGATGATCCACCGCGTGCGTGACCGCCTGCGCACCGGCTTCGAGAAGATCGACCGCGTGTGGGGCGACGTGACCAACGTGCTGGCCGACACCATTCCCGGCATCCGCGTGGTCAAGGCCTTTGCCCAGGAAAAGCGCGAGTCGGCCCGTTTCCATGAGGCCAACCGCCAGAACCTGCTGGTCAACGACCGCATCAACCGGATCTGGTCCCTGTTCGCACCCAGCATTTCCTTCCTGACCGAGGTCGGGTTGCTGGTGGTCTGGGGCGTGGGCGTCTGGCTGATCGCAAAAGGCGAGACCTCGGTGGGCGTGCTCACGGCCTTCATCGCCT
>JAJNQE010000099.1 GCA_021154985.1 Hydrogenophaga sp. | reverse complement strand
GGCGCGGTCGGCCAGCAGGTTGGGGTTGCGCGGGTCGAGCGCGATGGCGCGGGCGTAGCTCTCGCTGGCCTGGGCAAAGCGCTGCAGGCTGGCTTGTGAGCGGGCCAGCATTTCCCAGGCCTGTGCGTCTTGCGGTTCGCTGCCTTCGCTGCCTTTCTTCTCCAGCGCTTGCTGCATCTGGCGCACCATGGCGTCCACATCGGCCAGGGTGGCGCCTTCGGCCTGTTGAGACGCCGCGCCCCCGCTGCGCAGCGCGCCGGGCTGGCCGAGCGTGCCGTAGATGCCCACGGCCAGCGCGGGCACGGCCAGCAGCAGAAAACCGGTGGTGACCAGGCGGTGGTGGGCGCCGGTGTCGGCGGGCTCGACTTGCGTGGTTTCCTGCAGCACGCGGCGGGCCAGCTCGGCCTGGGCCTGGGCGTGTTCGCTCTGGCTGATGCGGCCGGCCGCGCGATCGGCATCCAACTGGCTGCGCTCGGCGTGCAGCAGGCTGAGGTGGGCGCGTGGTGCGCCGGGGCTGGCCTTGGCTTGGGCGGGGGTTCGCAGCAACACCTGCAGCAAGGGCCACAAGGCCAGCGCCAGCAGGCCGGCAGCGAGTGCAACAAAAAGCGTGTTCATGGTCGGCCTCCGGCTTCGTCCAGCAGGCGCTGGGCGCGCTGCACATCGTCATGGCTCAGGCTGTGGCTGGCGGGCACGGTGCGCCGGCGCAGGTGGCGCACCAGCAGCACGCCGCCCAGCGCCAGCAGCACAAACGGCCCGAGCCACAGCAGCACGGTGCCGGCCTTGAGCGGCGGGCGGTAGAGCACAAAGTCGCCGTAGCGCTGCTGCATGAAGGCCAGTATCTCGGCCTGGCTGCGGCCGCTGCCCAGCTGCTCACGGATCTGCCCGCGCAGGTCCACCGCCAGCTCGGCGTGGGAGGCGGCCACGGTTTCGTTCTGGCAGACCAGGCAGCGCAGCTCTTCGGCAATGGCCATCACGCGGGCCTCCAGCGCGGGGTCGGCCGCACTCGGCGGGGCCACGCGGTCTTGCGCATGGGCCAGGCCAGCGACCATGCACAACATCAACAACAGGGTGCGCACGCCTCAGCCCTCCAGTTGGCGAATGAGCGGCAGCAGCCGCGTCTGCAACACCTCGCGCGTGAGCTCGCCGGTGTGCTTGAGACGAATCACGCCGTCGCGATCGATCACATACGTCTCGGGCACGCCGTACACGCCGAAGTCCAGACCCACGCGGCCGTCGGTGTCGGACAAGGTGGTCTGGTAGGGGTTGCCGTGGCGCGCGAGCCAGCCCAGGGCCAGGTCGCGCCGGTCTTTGTAGTTCAAGCCGATCAGCGTCACCTGGCCGGTTTTGGCCATGTCCACCAGCAAGGGGTGCTCGGCCTGGCAGGCCACGCACCACGAGGCCCACACATTGAGCACCCACACCTGGCCACGCAGTTGTTCGGGCCCCAGGGTGCGCTCGGGCGATGCGAGCGTGGCCAGCTTGAAAGCAGGCGCGGGCTTGCCCACCAGGGGCGAAGGCACCTCGCGCGGGTTGAGCTGCAGGCCCGCGCCCAACACGGCCACCAGCGCCACAAACACGGCCAGCGGCCAGAGAAAACGAAGGCGTGATGCGCCGCTCATGGCTGCACCTTCTGGGCCACCAGCGGCGAGAGCCCGGGCGCCACGGTTGGTTGGGCTTCACGCCGCCGTGTCTGCACCGCGCGGTAGCGGCGGTCGGCCATGGCGAGAAAGCCGCCGATGGCCATCATCAGGCAACCGCCCCAGATCCAGTTCACCAGCGGCTTGTGGTGCAGGCGCACGCTCCACGCGGTTTCGCTCACCGGCTCGCCCAGCGCCACATACAGGTCGCGCATGACGCTGCGGTCAATCGCCACCTCGGTCAGCGGCATGCGGCTCACGGTGTAAATGCGGCGCTCGGGCCGCAGCACGGTCACCACCTCGCCGTCTTGCGTCACCAGCATCTGCGCCTGGGCCGAGGTGTAGTTGGGCCCTTGCACCAGATCCATCTTTTGCAGCTCGAAGCGGTAGCCGCCCACCTCGGCGCTCTGGCCCACTTCCATGCGCACGTCGTTCTCGGTGTTGAAGCTGCTCACCACCGTCACGCCGGCAATGAACACCGCCACACCCAGGTGAGACACGACCATGCCCAGCCAGGCACCGGGCTGCGAAGCCAAGCCGCCCCACACCCCCGCCGGGTGCACGCGCAGGCGCTGCACCACACCCCAGAGCGTGCTGGCCGCCACCCAGGCCGCCAGCAACAAACCCAGGCCGGTGAAGGGCGACGTGACCTGCCACCACAGCGCAGCAACCACAGCGGCCACCACGCTCACCACCGCCGCCCAGCGCAACTGGCGCGCGAGGTTGCCCACCTGCGCCTCGCGCCAGCGGGCCAGCGGGCCCACCCCCATGAGGAACAGCGCGGGCGCCATGAGCGGCACAAACACCGCGTTGAAATACGGCGGCCCCACCGAGAGCTTGCCCATGCCCAGAGCGTCCACAAACAGCGGGTACAGCGTGCCCAGCATCACCGCCGCGGTGGCCACCAGCAGCAGCAGGTTGTTGGCCAGCAAAAAGCCTTCGCGCGAGACGAGGGAAAAGCGCCCGCCTTCGCCCACGCTGGGTGCGCGCCACGCATACAGCGCCAGCGAGCCGCCCACCACGATCAGCAAGAAAGCCAGGATGAACACGCCGCGCGCCGGGTCGGTGGCAAAGGCGTGCACCGAGCTCAGCACGCCCGAGCGCACGATGAAGGTGCCCAGCAGCGAGAGCGAAAACGCGAGGATGGCGAGCAAGGCCGTCCAGCGCTTGAAGGCGCCGCGCTTCTCGGTGACCATGAGCGAGTGAATCAGTGCAGTGCCCACCAGCCAGGGCATGAACGACGCGTTCTCCACCGGGTCCCAAAACCACCAGCCGCCCCAGCCGAGTTCGTAGTAGGCCCAGAAGCTGCCCAGCGCAATGCCCACGGTGAGAAAGCTCCAGGCCGCCAGCGTCCACGGGCGCGACCAGTGCGCCCACGCCGCGTCGAGCCGGCCACCCAGCAAGGCCGCCACGGCAAAGGCAAACGCCACCACAAAACCCACGTAGCCCATGTAGAGCATGGGCGGGTGAATGGCCATGCCCGGGTCTTGCAGCAGGGGGTTGAGGTCTTGCCCGTCGAGCGGCGCGGGGAACACGCGCGCAAACGGGTTGGAGGTGAACAGCGTGAACAACAAAAAGCCCACGCTGATGAGCCCCATGACGCCGATCACGCGGGCTTTCATGGGCGCATCGACCCCGCGCGAAAACACGGTGACGGCACAGGTCCAGCCGCCCAGCACCAGCGCCCACAGCAAGATGGAGCCCTCGTGGTTGCCCCACACCGCGCTGAACAAATAAACCAGCGGCAGCGCAGTGTGCGAATGCTGCGCGGCCAGCGCCACCGAGAAGTCGTGGGTCACGAACGCGTGGGTGAGGCAGGCGTAAGACAGCAGCAGCAGACCGAACTGCACGCGCGCCGCCGGCACGGCCAGCGACATCCAGAGCGTGTTGCCGCGCTGCGCGCCCACCAGCGGCAGCACGCCCTGCACCAGCGCCATGGCCAGTGCGAGCACCAGGGCAAAGTGGCCGAGTTCGGGGATCATCTCGGGTCTCCTTGCAGCAAGGTGTTTTGCCCGGCGCGTGCCTTGGCGAGTGCGTCGGCGGCTTCGGGCGCCATGTAGTTTTCGTCGTGCTTGGCCAGCACCTGGTCGGCACGGAACACGCCATCGGCACCCAGCTTGCCCTGGGCCACCACGCCCTTGCCCTCTTGAAACAAATCGGGCAGCAGACCGGTGTAGGTCACGGGGATGCTTTTGGCGGTATCGGTCACCAGAAAGCGGATGGTCAGCCCCTGCGGTTCACGCACCACACTGCCCTCTTCCACCAGGCCGCCCACGCGAAAGCTGCGTTCTTTCGGCGCTTCGTTGGCCGCCACCTGCGTGGGGCTGAAGAAGAACACGAGGTTGCTGTTGAAGGCGTTGAGCACCAGCGCGGTGGCCGCGCCCAGGGTGGCCAGGCCCACGGTGAGCGCCACCAGCCGGCGGTTGCGCGGCTTCATGCGGCGTGCTCCCCGGCGGCGCGGTCGTCAACCGCTTCGTCCATGAGCAAGCGGCGCCGAAAGCGGATGACCATGAGCTCGGCCACCACCACCGCCGCGCACATGCCCAGCGACCCCCACACATACAGGCCGTAGCCGCCCATGGACAAAAACTCGCTTGCGGTCATACGGCCTCCAGTGCCTGCTGCGCCCAGGGCGCGTGGCGTTCGCGTTCCAGCATGATCAAACGCACCCGGGCCAGCGCCACGGCGATGCAGTACATCCAGCACGCCAGCGCCATCACCAGCATGCCCAGCAGCATGGGCGTGGCCATGCTGGGGGCTTCTGTGAGCTTCACCGACGCACCCTGGTGCAGCGTGTTCCACCACTGCACCGAGAAATAAATGATGGGCAGGTTGACCACGCCCACGATGGCCAGCAGGCCGGCAGCGCGGTCGGCGCGGCGCGTGTCGTCAATGGCGCTGTGCAGCGCCATGAAGCCGATGTAGAGGAACAGCAGCACCAGCTCGGAGGTGAGCCGCGCGTCCCACACCCACCAGGTCCCCCAGGTGGGTTTGCCCCAGAGGGCGCCGGTCCACAGCGCGAGAAAGGTCATGAGCGCGCCGGTGGGCGCCAGCGCCGTGGCCATCATGGAAGACAGGCGCGAGTTGAAGACCAGCCCGATGGCTGCCCAGGTGGCCATGGCCAGGTACACCACCATCGACATCCACGCCGTGGGCACGTGCACAAAGATGATGCGGTAGGCCTCGCCTTGCTGCGCGTCGGTGGGCGCCACCCACAGGCCGATGTACAGGCCGATGGCGGTGAGCACCACGGCCAGCGTGCCGAACCAAGGCACCAGCTTGCCCGCCAGCGGGTAGAAGCGCTGGGGCGCGGCGTAGTGGAACCAGTTGATGGAACTCATCGCGTCGTCACTCCATGGAAATGCGCAAGGCGGCGCTGGTCACCAGCGGCGCGGCAAACAGGCTCAGCAACAGCAAGGCCCCGAGCAGCGAAAAATGGCCGGCCACGCCGAGCCCGGCGGTGTGGGCCTCAACAGCACCCGCGCCAAAGATCAGCACCGGAATCACCAGCGGCAGCGTGAGCAGCGACATGAGCACGCCGCCACCGCGCAGGCCCAGCGTGAGCGCCGCACCGATGGCGCCCACCAGGCTGAGCACCGGTGTGCCGATGAGCAAGGTGAGCAAGAGCACGCCGGTGGCCGAGGCAGAGAGGTCGAACTGCAGCGCCAGCAGCGGCGACACCAGCACCAGCAGCAGCACCGAGCCGCACCAGTGCGCCGCGATCTTGCCCAGCACCAGCAGGGGCAGCGGGTGGGTGGAGAGCAGGAGTTGTTCGAGCGTGCCGTCCTGCAGGTCGTCGGCAAAGAGGCGGGCCAGGGGGAGCGTGCACGCCAGCAAGGCCGCCACCCACACCACGCCCGGCGCCATGGTGCGCAGCAGGCCGGGCTCGGGTCCCACGCCCAGCGGAAACAGGCTCACCACCATCACGAAAAACACCACGGCGGCGAGCGAGTCGGTGCGCCGGCGCAGGGCAATGCGCAGGTCGCGCTGAAAGACGCAGCGAAAGCCTTCCAGCCAGCCCTGCCGCGCGGCGGGGTCGATGGCATGGGTGGCCACGTGGGTGTTCACAGGCTGAGCACCTGGTGTGGCGTGTCGTCGAGCGCCACGCCTTGGTGGCTGGTGAGCACCACCGCGCCGCCGCGCAGCAGCTGGGCGCGGATCAGCCCTTCGAGCCAGGCGGTGGCGGCGGTGTCGAGTGCGTTGAAGGGCTCGTCCAGCACCCACAGCGGAGCTGCACGGGCGAGCACCAGCCGGGCCAGACCACAGCGGCGGCGTTGGCCCTGGGAAAGGCGGCGGGCCGGCGTGCGCTCGAAGCCGCGCAGGCCGGCGTCGGCCAGGGCCTGCAGCGCCCCTGCGCGGTGGGCGGGTTGACCGCCGAGCGTGCAGGCGGTGAGCAGGTTGTCCAGCGGCGAGAGATCGTCCTTGAGCGCGGCGGCGTGCCCCAGGTAAACGAGATCGCGGCCCCACTGTTCGCGCTGCGCCGCGAGCGGCTGACCCCGCCAGAGCACCTGGCCTTCGGTGGGGCCGAGGAGACCGCACATGAGGCGCAGCAGGCTGGTCTTGCCGGCGCCATTGGCCCCGGCCACCCGCAGCATCTGGCCACCCGACAGCTGCAGGCTCAGGCCACTGAACAGGACTCGTCCGCCGCGCACGCAGCTCACCTGGCTCAGTGCCAGGGTGGCGGTCATGGGAGCACTTTCGTGCGGAGCGTCGGGGTTTTCACCTGTGTGTCTCAAAATTTGTATGTCAACTTGTTGTGACACTTATAGCACCAGACGTTTTGCCCAACAAACCGGAAAAACCCATGCCGCACATGGGCTTCAGGCCGTTTGGTGGTGTGGAGGTGTTGCGCTTCGCGCCGGCGATGGGGTGTGCACTGCACAAGAAAAGTCCCTTTGACATTCCGATGTGTCATGTTAGATTGACATTTATGGATGTCACGTACTGATGACATTCCGACCAAGGTCAAGGGGCTTTCATGGACATGATGACTCGCATACAAACCGCGCTGGATCACGAGCTGACCCAGGCCGGCAGCCCCAGCGCCCCGCCCCGTTTGATGGCCGCCATGCGCCACGCCGTGTTTCCCGGCGGCGCCCGCATCCGCCCGCAGCTCTGCCTGGCCGTGGCCAGCGCCTGCGGTGAAGACGCCCCCGCGCTGACCAACGCCGCCGCCATGGCCATCGAGCTGCTGCACTGCGCGTCGTTGGTGCACGACGACATGCCCTGTTTCGACGACGCCGACACCCGCCGTGGCCAACCCACGGTGCACAAGGTCTACGGCGAACCGCTGGCCCTGCTCACGGGTGACGCACTGATCGTCATGGCCTACCAGGTGCTGGCCCGCGCGGGCAGGCTGCACCCCGACCGCCTGGCGGGTTTGATCGAGACGGTGTGCATCGGCACCGGCGCACCCGACGGCATCGTGGCCGGCCAGGCCTGGGAGTGCGAGAACCGGGTGGACCTCAGCCAGTACCAGCGCGCCAAGACCGGCGCCCTGTTCGTGGCCTCCACCTGCGCCGGGGCCCAGGCCGCCGGCGCCGACCCCGAAGGGTGGCGCGCCCTGGGCGAGTGCCTGGGCGAGGCCTACCAGATCGCCGACGACATCCGCGACGTTTTGATGCAGGCCGACGAACTGGGCAAACCCGCCGGACAGGACGCGCAGCACGGCCGCCCCAGCGCGGCGGCCGCACTCGGCCTCGTGGGTGCCATCGACCATTTCCACGGCCTGATGCAGGCCGCCATCGACTCGGTGCCGGCCTGCCAGAGCCGCAGCGCCATGCGCCACCTGGTGCTGCACGAAGCCAGCCGGCTGATTCCGCAGAGCACCTGCGACCGCATTGAACTGCAGCGCACGCCCGACCACCCCGCCGTGCGCCTGGCCGCTTGAAAACATCCACCATGGCCGCTCTGGACGCCCTCAAGCCACTCTCGGACGGACCGCCGCCGTCCTGGCGCGAGCGCCTGGCCAGCCGCATCGACCAATGGATGACCAGCCCCGCGCTCAACCGCTGGGCCAGCCGCAGCGTGCTCACCCGCTGGCTGGTGCGCCGACGCTCTGCGCAGCTGTTTGATTTGATGGCCGGCTTTGTGCACTCACAGGTGCTGCTGGCCTGCGTCCGGCTCAAGCTGTTTGAACACGTGCTGCAGGCCCCGCGCAGCGCCGACGAGCTGGCCACTTTGTGCCGCTTGCCCACCGCCCAGCTCACCCGCCTGCTCGACTCGGCGGTGGCCCTGCACCTGCTGGAGCGGCGCGGCTCTGGCCGCTACGGCCTGGGGACCATGGGCGCACCGGTGGTGGCGCACGCCGGCATCCGCGACATGATCGAACACAACGCCGTGCTCTATGAAGACATGCGCGACCCGCTGGCCCTGCTGCGCGACCCCAACGCCGCCCGCATGCACGCCTACTGGCCCTACACCGAAGACCCGGCCGGCAACCCGCAAGCGCCGGCCCCGGTGGACCAGTTCGCGCGCTACTCGTCGCTCATGTCGACATCGCAGCGTTTCGTCATTGAAGAGCTGCTGGGCGCCTACCCGTTTGCCGAACACCGCGTGGTGCTCGACGTGGGCGGTGGCATGGGCGGCTGGGTGAGCGCACTGGCCCAGCGCCACCCCCACCTGCAGTTGCAACTGTTCGACCTGCCCCCGGTGGCTGCGCTGGCCGCCGAGAACGTGCAACGCCAGGGCCTGGGCGATCGCATCACGACACACGGCGGCAGCTTCACCAAAGACGCCATGCCGCGTGGCGCCGACCTGGTGACCCTGTTGCGCGTGGCGCACGACCACCCGGATGGCGATGTGCGCACCGTTTTGCGCGCCATTTTTGACGCCCTGCCCCTGGGCGGTGCGCTGCTGCTGGCCGAACCCATGGCGCAGGCCGGCGGTGCGCCCGAGCCCAGCGACCCGTATTTCCACTTTTATCTGATGGCCATGGGCTCGGGGCGCCTGCGGACTCCGGCCGAGCTCACCGCCCTCATGGCAGACGCCGGCTTCTCGCACATCGAGCGCGTGCCCAACCCCATGCCGCTGCACGCACAGCTGCTGGTGGGCCGCAAATCGGGGAGCCCATCTAGGGGTTTACCCGCTGCTTCGTCTGAATCTGTCAATTTGTCTTGACACTTTAAGCTGTCACTTACTTAATACACATCATGCAAGCCCAAGCCATCGTTTTCCAGAGCCCGTGCAACCTCTCGGTGCGGTCGCTGGAACTTCGCGGCCTCAATGACGGCGACCTGGAGGTCGAGGTCGAGTACAGCGGCATCAGCACCGGCACCGAACGCCTGCTGTGGGACGGCAGCATGCCCCCCTTCCCCGGCATGGGCTACCCCCTGGTGCCCGGCTACGAAACGGTGGGCCGCGTGGTCCGCACCCAGGGCGACTGCGGCCAGGGCCTGGGCCGCATCCAGCCGGGCGACCAAGTGTTCGTGCCAGGCTCCTACAGCTTCGAGGGCGTGCACAACCTCTTTGGCGGCGCCGGCTCGCGCCTGGTGGTCTCTCACGACCGCGTGGTCAAGCTGCACAACGACCTGGGCTCACAAATGGTGCTGCTGGCGCTGGCCGCCACCGCCTACCACTCGGTCACCTTTGGCGGCAGCCGCGCCCCCGCCACCCCGCCCGAACTGATCATTGGCCACGGTGTCATGGGCCGCCTGCTCGCACGCCTCACGGTGGCCGCCGGAGCCCCCGCCCCCGTGGTGTGGGAAACGCAAGCCGCCCGCCGCACCGGCGCAGAAGGCTACAGCGTCATCCGCCCCGAGGAAGACACGCGCAAGGACTACCGCGCGATCTACGACGTGAGCGGTGATTCCGACATCCTGAACAAAGTGATCCCGCGCCTGGCCAAGGGCGGCGAGGTGGTGCTGGCCGGCTTCTACAAAAACGAGATCTCGTTTGCCTTCGCCCCGGCCTTCATGCGCGAAGCGCAGATCCGCGCCGCCGCCGAGTGGAAACGCGCCGATCTGCTGGCCGTGACGCAACTGGTGCAGACCGGGCGCCTGTGCCTGGACGGCCTGATCACGCACACCGAAACCCCGGCCCGCGCAAGCGATGCCTACGCGGCCGCCTTCGGCGATCCGCAGTGTCTGAAGATGGTCCTGGACTGGAGAAACTGATGAACGCAATCCCCGTCACCAACGTGCAGTCGGCCAAGTTCATGGAGCAGCTGCGCGCTGAAGCCGCCATCGAGCCCACACCGGTGCACACCGGCGAAGTGAAGAAGGAAACGCAGATCATTGCCATCTACGGCAAGGGCGGTATCGGCAAGAGCTTCACGCTCGCCAACCTCTCTTACATGATGGCCCAGCAGGGCAAGAAGGTGCTGCTGATCGGCTGCGACCCCAAGAGCGACACCACCAGCCTGCTGTTTGGTGGACGCGCCTGCCCCACCATCATCGAAACCTCGTCGAAGAAAAAACTCGCCGGTGAGGCGGTGTCCATCGGCGATGTCTGCTTCAAGCGCGACGGCGTGTACGCCATGGAACTCGGTGGCCCCGAGGTCGGCCGCGGCTGCGGTGGCCGCGGCATCATCCACGGCTTCGAGCTGCTGGAGAAACTCGGCTTCCACGAGTGGGGCTTTGACTATGTGCTGCTCGACTTCCTGGGCGACGTGGTGTGCGGCGGCTTCGGCCTGCCCATTGCGCGCGACATGTGCCAGAAGGTCATCGTGGTGGCCTCGAACGACCTGCAGTCGCTCTACGTGGCCAACAACGTCTGCAGCGCGGTGGAGTACTTCCGCAAGCTCGGCGGCAACGTGGGCGTGGCCGGCATGGTCATCAACCGCGACGACGGCACCGGCGAGGCGATGAACTTCGCCGAAGCCGTCGGCATTCCGGTGCTCTCGGTGATTCCGGCCGACGACGACATCCGCCGCAAGAGCGCCAGCTACGAAATCATCGGCCGCCCCGAATCGGTCTGGGGCCCCATGTTTGCCCAGCTCGCCGAGAACGTGGGCAACTCCACCCCCATGCGCCCCAAGCCCATGACGCAGGACGAACTGCTCGGCCTGTTCTCCGCCTCGGCCGTGGGCCGCGACGTGGTGCTGGAGCCGGCCACCCAGTTCGACATGTGCGGCAAGACCGACACCAGCAAGCCCACGCTGGAAGTTGTGTACGACGAGGTCTGAAGCCATGAGCGGCACCACCATCCCCATCATTCCCGCGAAGGCCACCACCGCCATCGAGGGCGATGGCATGGGTTGCCACGCCGGCGGCGAGACGCTGCTGGCCGCCGCGAAATCGGCCGGCAAGAGCGAGGTGCTGGCGCAGTACGCCGCCGACTACCCCCAGCGCGAAAACGCCGGGCCGCACGACCAGCCTCAAAGCATGTGCCCGGCCTTCGGTTCGCTGCGCGTTGGCCTGCGCATGCGCCGCACCGCCACCATCCTCAGCGGATCGGCCTGCTGCGTGTACGGCCTCACCTTCACCAGCCACTTCTACGGCGCGCGCCGCAGCGTGGGTTATGTGCCCTTCAACAGCGAATCGCTGGTGACCGGCAAGCTGTTTGAAGACATCAGCGAAGCGGTGCACGCCCAGGCCGACCCCGACAAGTTGGATGCCATCGTCATCATCAACCTGTGTGTGCCCACCGCCAGCGGTGTGCCGCTGCAGATCCTGCCCAAGGCCATCAACGGCGTGCGCATCATCGGCATCGACGTGCCTGGCTTCGGCGTGCCCACGCACGCAGAAGCCAAGGACGTGCTGACCGGCGCCATGCTCAAGTACGCGCGCAGCGAGATCCTGGCCGGCCCGGTGCCCGCACCCCGGCAGGCCCGCGGCGACAAGCCCGCCATCACGCTGCTGGGCGAGATGTTCCCGGCCGACCCGATGCTGATCGCACAGATGATCGCGCCCATGGGTCTGACCGTGGGCACCGTGGCCCCCACCCGCGAATGGCGCGAGCTCTACAGCGCGCTCGACAGCGTGGCCGTGGCCGCCATCCACCCGTTCTACACCGCCAGCATCCGCGAATTTGAAGCCGCTGGCCGGCCCATCGTGGGCTCGGCTCCGGTGGGTGTGGACGGCACGCACGACTGGCTGGGCGCCATCGGCCTGGCCACCGGTGTGGCGCAAGACAAGATCGATGCCGCGCGCAACGCCACGCTGGCGGCCATTCGCGGCGTGCTGTCGCAGCAGAAGATCAACGGCCGCATCACGCTCAGCGGCTACGAAGGCTCCGAGCTGCTGGTGGGTCGCCTGCTGGTGGAATGCGGCGCCGACCTGCGCTACGTGGGCTCGGCCTGCCCCGCCACACCTTGGAACGCACACGACGCCGAGTGGCTGAAGTCCAAGGGCGTGCAGGTGCAGTTCCGCGCCTCGCTGGAAAACGACCTGGGCGCCATGCGCGAGTACAAGCCACAGCTGGCCATCGGCACCACGCCGGTGGTGCAGGCGGCCAAAGAGGCCAGCATCCCGTCGCTCTACTACACCAACCTGATTTCTGCCCGCCCGCTCATGGGCGTGGCCGGTGCCGGCTCGCTGATCCAGGTGATCAACGCGGCCATGGGCAACCAGCACCGCTTCGACGCCATGAAGGACTTCTTCGGCAGCGTGGGCCACGGCGACAAGGCCGGGGTGTGGGAGCAAGTGCCGCAAGAGCATCCCGAGTTCCGAAAAGACAACCGCCGAATGCTTGAGAAGCAAGCGAAGAAGCGCAAAGCCGAGGAGATGGGCTGATGTTGGTACTCGACCACGATCGCGCGGGCGGCTACTGGGGTGCCGTCTATGTGTTCACCGCCATCAAGGGCCTGCAGGTGGTCATTGACGGCCCAGTGGGCTGCGAGAACCTCCCCGTGACCTCGGTGCTGCACTACACCGACGCCCTGCCCCCGCACGAGCTCCCCATAGTTGTCACCGGCCTGGCCGAAGAACAGCTGGGCCGCGAAGGCACCGAGGGCTCGATGAAACGCGCGCACGCCGTGCTCGACCCCGAGCTGCCCGCCGTGGTGGTCACCGGGTCGATCGCCGAAATGATCGGTGGCGGCGTGACGCCCGAGGGTACTGGCCTCATGCGCTTCCTGCCGCGCACCATCGACGAAGACCAGTGGCAGTGCGCCAACCGCGCGATGTTCTGGCTCTGGAGCGAATACGGCATGAAGAAGGCGCCGGCCCGCAAGCCGTTTGCCGAGCGCCCTGCCGGCGAAAAACCGCGCGTGAACATCATCGGCCCGAGCTACGGCACCTTCAACAGCCCGAGCGACCTGGCCGAAATCCGCCGCCTGGTGCAAGGCATCGGTGCCGACATCAACATGGTGTTTCCGCTCGGCAGCCACATCTCGGAGGTGTCGCGCCTGGTCGAGGCCGACGTGAACATCTGCATGTACCGCGAGTTCGGCCGCATGCTGTGCGAAGCACTCGACCGCCCCTACCTGCAAGCGCCCATCGGCCTGCACAGCACCACGAAGTTTCTGCGCACGCTGGGCGAGCTGTTGGGCCTGGACCCGGAGCCCTTCATCGAGCGCGAGAAGCACACCACCATCAAGCCGGTGTGGGACCTGTGGCGCAGCGTCACGCAAGACTTCTTTGCCACCGCCAGCTTCGCGGTGGTGGCCGGTGAAACCTACGCCCGCGGCATCCAGCACTTCCTGGAAACCGAAATGGGCATGCCCTGCAAGTTCGCCGTCTCGCGCAAGGCCGGAGAAAAAACCGACAACGCGGCGGTGCGCGAGCTGGTGCGCACCCAGATGCCGCTGATCCTCTTCGGCAGCTACAACGAACGCATGTACCTCGCCGAGGCCGGCAGCCAGGGGCCCATGAAGGCGACCTACATCCCGGCTTCGTTTCCGGGCGCGATCATCCGCCGCCACACCGGCACACCGTTCATGGGTTACAGCGGCGCCACCTACCTGATTCAAGAGGTGTGCAACTCGCTGTTCGACGCCCTCTTCCACATCCTGCCGCTGGGCACCGACATGGACAAGGTCGACCCCACGCTGGCGCGCGGCGAAGTGGCCGGTCTTTCAACGCCCTGGGACGACAAGGCCCAGGCCCGGCTGCACGCGCTCGTGTCCAACCAGCCTGTGCTGGTTCAGATTTCGGCCGCCAAGCGGCTGCGCGACGAGGCCGAGCGCCAGGCGCGCGAAAGCGGCGAGGCCGCTGTCAATGAATCGCATGTGAACACCGCTGGCCAGTCGATGGGCCTGGGGGAGTTTGCATGACCCGTTTTTCACTCTTCGACCACGGCGCTTGCGTCGGGTCAACCTCACGTTGCGGCATGTCGCTGCAGCTGCCCATGGTGCGCGGGCTGGGCGCATCGATGGCCTCACGGCCACATTGAAAAGGAGCATCCCATGTCGACACGGACATCTGTTTCCGGCTTGACGGACGATGAAGCTCAGGAGTTCCACCAGTACTACATCCAAGGCTTCATTGGGTTCACGGCCATCGCCGTTGTCGCCCATTTGCTGGTGTGGTTCTGGCGGCCCTGGCTCTGACCCAGAAGGCTTTTTTGTCGTGAAAGGAAAACTGCCATGAACGATATGTCGTATGAGGCTCACAAGCCTTCCCTGAGCGGAGACAAGCTTTCGTTTGTCCTGATCTTTGCTCCCTGCTTTCTGCTGTTGCTGTCGCTTGCCGTGCTGGGCCAACTGGTCGGCGTGCAATGGCAGTTCTGGCTGCCTGGCGCGGAACACAAGACCAGCATCTTCTCGGGCGTGCATGCCGCGGTCTACACCTTCATGTCTCACATCATTTGATTTAAGGAGATCCCATCATGTGGAGAATCTGGCGCCTTTTTGATCCTGTCCGCACCATGGTTGCACAGGCTGTATTTCTGTTCGGTATCGCAGTGATGATTCACCTCATCTTGCTCAGCACCAACAAGTTCAACTGGCTGGATGGTCCGAAGATGGCCCCGGCAAAAACGGCGCAAATCGTGCCGTTGGCCATCCCTGAAGTGAAGTCCTGACTTCACCCGAGGTGGACAGGAGCTGAAACTGGCATGGGCCAGTGCAGCACCTGCTCCCCTCACCCATTTGCATCGACGTACGAAGTCCAAACCACCTGAGACAGGAGGGCCGCACCATGGCCATGCTCAACTTTGAAAAGAAATACCGGGTTCGAGGCGGAACACTGGTTGGCGGCGACCTGTTCGATTTCTGGGTGGGTCCGTTCTACGTCGGTTTCTTTGGTGTCACAACGCTGTTCTTCGCGTTTCTCGGCACCGCCATGATCCTCTGGGGCGCCTCGCAAGGCCCCACCTGGAATCTCTGGCAAATCAGCATCGCGCCCCCCGACCTGTCCTACGGCCTGCGTTTCGCGCCGATGATGGAAGGCGGGCTGTGGCAGCTCATCACCGTGTGTGCCATCGGCTCCTTTGTGTCGTGGGCATTGCGCGAGGTTGAGATCTGCCGCAAGCTGGGCATGGGCTACCACGTGCCCTTTGCCTTCAGCGTGGCCATCCTCGCTTACGTCACCCTGGTGGTGATCCGCCCGGTGCTGCTGGGCGCCTGGGGGCACGGTTTTCCCTACGGCATCTTCAGCCACCTCGACTGGGTGTCCAACGTGGGCTACCAGTACCTGCACTTCCACTACAACCCGGCGCACATGCTGGCGGTGAGCTTCTTCTTTGCCACCACCTTCGCGCTGTCGTTGCACGGCTCGCTGATCCTCTCGGCCACCAATCCGGCCGCGGGTGAAAAGGTCAAGGCGCCCGAGCATGAAGACACCTTCTTCCGCGACACCATCGGCTACTCCATCGGCACCCTTGGCATCCACCGCCTGGGTCTGTTTCTCGCACTGGCCGCCGTGCTGTTCAGCGCCTTGTGCATCGTGATCAGCGGACCCTTCTGGAGCCGTGGCTGGCCCGAGTGGTGGGGCTGGTGGCTGAATCTGCCCATCTGGTCCTGAAGCGTCTGACAAAAACAGGAGCACACCATGCAATACCAGAACCTCTTCACAACGGTGCAGGCCGTCGGCCCGGTGCACCACGGCGTCGAGCTCGGCCACGGGCAGGACCCCCGCATCGGCGACAAGCCGTACATATTCCATCTGCTGGGCCGCTTCGGCAACGCGCAGATCGGCCCCGTCTACCTCGGCACACTCGGTGTGGCCGCGCTGTTCTTCGGCATCCTGTCGATCAACATCATGGGTCTGAACATGCTGGCCTCGGTGAACTGGGACCCGATCCAGTTCGTGCGCCAGCTGTTCTGGCTCTCGCTGGAGCCGCCAGCGGCCGGCGCCGGGCTCGGACTGGCGCCGCTCAACGAAGGCGGGTGGTGGCAGATCTCCGGCATGTTCCTCACGGTCTCGGTGATCCTGTGGTGGGCCCGCACCTACCGCCGCGCACGCGCCCTGGGCATGGGCACCCACGTGGCCTGGGCGTTTGCCGCGGCCATCTGGCTCTTCCTGGTGCTCGGTCTCATCCGCCCGGTGCTCATGGGTTCCTGGAGCGAGGCGGTGCCCTTCGGCATCTTCCCCCACCTCGACTGGACCGCCGCCTTCTCGCTGCGCTACGGCAACCTTTTCTACAACCCCTTCCACGCGCTCTCGATCGCCTTCCTC
>JAJNQE010000082.1 GCA_021154985.1 Hydrogenophaga sp. | reverse complement strand
TCAGCCAGTGGTGCGAGTCCACCGCGTAGGCGGGTGGCACGCGCTTCATGAGTTGCAGTTCCACTTGCAGCGGGTTCTTGCCCGGCGCCAGGCCGGTGCGGTTGCTCACGCGGAAGATGTGCGTGTCCACCGCCATGGTGGGCTGACCGAAGGCGACGTTGAGCACCACGTTGGCCGTTTTTCGGCCCACGCCGGGCAGGGCTTCGAGCGCTTCGCGGGTGCGGGGCACCTCGCCGCCATGCTGCTCCACCAGCATGCGGCAGGCTTCCATGAGGTGCCTCGCCTTGCTGCGGTACAGGCCAATGGTCTTGATGTACCGCTCCAGCCCTTCAAGCCCCAGGTCCAGAATTTTCTGCGGCGTGTTCGCCACCGGAAACAGCTTGCGCGTGGCCTTGTTCACGCCCACGTCGGTGGCCTGGGCCGAGAGCAGCACGGCGGCCAGCAGCTCGAACACGCTGGTGTATTCCAGCTCGGTCTGCGGATTTGGGTTGGCGGCCTGGAGGGTGGCGAAGAAAGCTTCGATCTGGGCAGATTTCATGGATGAAGTCTAGCGATCCGGGCGTGCCCGGCGGTTTTGGGGACAATGCAAGCCTGTTTCATTTCGCTCCGCCCGCCGAGACCCAGCCATGTCCTTCACCATCCCCTTCGCCGACCGCCTCAACAACGTTGAAACCTCCGCCATCCGCGAACTCTTCAAGCTGCTGGGCAGGCCCGGCATCATCAGTTTTGCGGGCGGCTTCCCCGACAGCGCGCTGTTCGACGTGGACGGCATCCGCGAGGCGGTGAACACCGCGCTGTCTGAAGAGCCCGGCGCAGCGCTGCAGTACGGCGCCACCGAGGGCCACCAGCCCCTGCGCGAACAGATCGCCAGCTTCATGGCCAGCAAGGGTGTGAGCGGTGTGCCGGCGAACGACCTGATCGTCACCACCGGCAGCCAGCAGGGCCTGGACCTGCTGGGCAAGACGCTGATCTCACCCGGCGACAAGGTGATCGTCGAAGGCCCTACGTTTCTGGCCACCATCCAGTGCTTCCGTCTGTATGGCGCCGAACTCATCACGGTGCCGGTGGACGGCGAGGGCACGCAAACCGACAAACTGGAACAGCTGATCGCCGAGCACAAGCCGAAGTTCGTCTACCTCATCCCCACGTTTGGCAACCCCAGCGGCGCGCTCATGAGCCTGGATCGGCGCAAGGCGGTGCTGGCCATGGCGGTGAAACACAACACGCTGATCGTGGAAGACGATCCGTATGGCGACTTGTACTTTGGTGAAGCGCCACCGCCCAGCCTGCTGGCCTTGAGCGCGGACGTGCCCGGCAGCCGTGAACGGCTGGTGCATTGCGGCAGCCTGAGCAAGGTGCTCAGCCCCGGCCTGCGCGTGGGCTGGATGGTCGGCCCCGCCGAGCTGCTGGCCAAAGCCACCATGTGCAAACAGTTCAGCGACGCGCACACCAGCACCTTTGCGCAGGCCACGGCCGCGCAGTACCTCAAGGCCGGGCGCATGCCGGCCACGCTGGCCAAGGTGCGGCAGGTGTACGCCGAGCGCGCCACCACCATGGGCAATGCGCTCAGGCGCGAGTTGGGTGATGCGATCGAGTTCGTGCAGCCGCAAGGCGGTTTGTTCATCTGGGCGCGGCTCACGGGCGCGGGTGGCAAGGTCAACGACGGCGCCGAGCTGGCCAGGCGCGCGATCGACAAGGGGGTGGCTTTTGTGCCGGGCGCGCCGTTCTACGCCCGCAACCCAGACGCTGCAACGCTGCGCCTGAGCTTTGCCACCGTGGGGCTGGAGAAGATCGAAGAGGGCGTGGGCCGGCTGGCCCAGGCGCTCTGATCCGGCGCTTGCGGCTCAGTCGGTGGATTCAAACTGCGCCGCGTTCTTGCCCTTGAATGGCGCATAAAACGCCTTGATGGCGGCCATGTCGGCGTCCACATCGCCGGTGGGCTCGAACAGCGGTCCCAGGCCGCTGATCTTGCGCTCGTAGTCCATGTAGGCCATGACGATGGGCACCTGCGCCTCGCGGGCGATGTAGTAGAAGCCGGTCTTCCAGTAGCGCGTTTTGCTGCGGGTGCCCTCGGGCGGCACGATGAGTTGCAGCGCGCCATCGGCCTCGCGGATCGCCTTGGCCGAAGCGGCCACCAGGTTGGTGGTCTGTTCGCGGTTCACCTCGATGCCGCCAAGCCAGCGCATCACGCCGCCAAACGGCGCCCGGAAGATGCTTTTTTTGCCCATCCAGCGGATGTTGAGCCGCAAGGCAAAGGCCACCATCAAGGTGTAGGGCAGGTCCCAGTTGCTGGTGTGGGGTGCGGCGATCAGCACGCTTTTGGCGGCGTGAGCGGGCAGGGCGCCCTCCACGCGCCAGCCGGTGAGTTTCAGGAACCTGACCGAAAAGGCGCGCAGCACCGTGTTGACGACGGGCGTGGTGAAGATCGTGCGTTGCATGGGTCTGAGTATCTGCGACGCAGCCGTGGGCCGCGCTACGATGCCGCGCATGAAACCCGAAGACCTGGAGCGCCTGCTCACCGTGGAAATGCCGTTCGGCAAGCACAAGGGTCGCGTGATCGCGGACCTGCCGGGCAACTACCTCAACTGGTTCGCGCGTGAGGGGTTCCCGAAGAGCGAAGTGGGGCGCCTGTTGCAGCTCATGCACGAGATCGACCACAACGGCCTGGGGGATCTGCTCACGCCGCTGCGCCGGCGCTGACCCGGGTCAGCGCAGACCCAGCGCGTCGAACACGCGGGCGGCGGCGTAGGCATCGTTGGCCGCATACACCAGCTGGGCTTCGCTCAGGTGCGGGTTGGCCCAGTTCGAGGTGGCGGCCTTCTTGGATTTGAGAAAGCGCCGGTTGAACAGCACCGCCACCGCGCCTTTCACACCCATGTCCTTGCGGTAGCCGCGTTCGCGAAACACGGTGTTGAGTTCCAGCACAGCGGCGGGCGCCACCGCGAGCTTGGAGACGATGCGTTTGGTGTCGTCACCCAGACCGAACCCGGCCTTGGTGTGGTGCGCGTTGGCCAGCAGGGCAGCCACTTGGTCACGACAAGCCGGGTCGTGCAGCTGGAACACCCAGGCGCGCTGCAGTGTGGCGAGTTGCACGATGTGTGGCCCGTCCGAGAGCTGGTCTTTGAAGAAGGTGGGCTTGGACTCGGTGTCGAAACCCCAGACCGCGTTGTCGATCAACTCGGCGCAGGCCTCGCGGGCCTGCGCTGCGGTGTTCACCAGCATGATGCGGTCGAGTCCCAGGCGGTCGAACGGTTCGAGCAGGGCAATCTCGTCCTTGCTGGGTGTGGGGTGTTGTTCGCGGGGTGTCATGTGCCGGGCAGGATACCCCGGCGCGCATAATCGCGCCCCTTGCCTCCCGTCTTTTCCCGGACTTGTTCCCCGACTCTGCGCTGCACGCGCCCGACCGCCATGAGAAAAACCTTTCAACTGACCCAAGAGGGCCGTCACCCCGACCGCGTGCTCGAAGCCGTCAAACACGAGATCCGCAAATACCTCAAGCGCGAACGCCGCCGCGAACTGCCGGAAGGCGTCGATTTTCTGGACTTTGACTGCCGCTGCGGTGCGGCCAAAGACACGGCCGAGGTGGTGCATCTGTCGGCCTTGATGGCAAGCCTGGATGCGGTGGCCAAAGCGGGCGCCACCGAAGCCTATGTGGAGATCCTGGCCAAGCCCGGGGTGCGCCGGGCCCGTCCACCCGGCACCAGCGCCAACGATGACCATCCGGCACAATCGGTTGATGCCCCCGATCACACTGCCCCAACCACCGAAGACCCCGCTGCTTGAGGTGGACAACGGGCCACCCGCCGAGGGTGAGTTCGTTCGATTTCCCGGCTCGCCGTTCGAGCTGTTTTTGCCTTACCCGCCGGCTGGCGACCAGCCGGAAGCCATTCGCCAACTGGTGGAGGGCGTGAACGACGGCGAGGTGTTCCAGACCCTGCTGGGCGTGACCGGTTCGGGCAAGACCTTCACCATGGCCAACGTGATCGCGCGGCTGGGTCGCCCCGCCATCGTGTTCGCGCCCAACAAGACGCTGGCCGCGCAGCTCTACAGCGAGTTCCGCGAGTTCTTCCCCAAGAACGCGGTCGAGTATTTCGTCAGCTACTACGACTACTACCAGCCCGAGGCCTATGTGCCGCAGCGCGACCTGTTCATCGAAAAGGACAGCGCGATCAACGAGCACATCGAGCAGATGCGCCTGAGCTGCACCAAGAGCATCCTGGAGCGGCGCGACGTGGTGATCGTGGCCACCGTGTCGGCCATCTACGGCATCGGCAAGCCCGAGAGTTACCACCAGATGGTGATGACGCTGCGGGTGGGTGACAAAGTGGGCCAGCGCGACCTGATCGCGCAGCTCGTGCGCATGCAGTACGCGCGCAACGAGCAGGATTTTTCGCGCGGCAAGTTCCGCGTGCGGGGCGACACCATTGACGTGTTTCCGGCAGAACACTCCGAAATGGCGATCCGCATCGAGCTGTTCGACGACGAGGTTGAGAGCCTGCAACTGTTCGACCCGCTCACCGGCAAGGTGCGCCAAAAAATCCCTCGCTTCACCGTGTACCCCAGCAGCCATTACGTGACACCGCGCGAGCAGGTGCTCCACGCGGTCGAAGCCATCAAGCTGGAGCTGGCCGACCGGCTGAAAGAGCTGGTGGGCATGGGCAAACTGGTGGAGGCACAGCGGTTGGAGCAGCGCACCCGTTTTGATCTGGAAATGCTCAGCGAGGTGGGCCACTGCAAGGGCATCGAGAACTATTCGCGGCACCTCGCCGGCAGCCTGCCGGGCGAGCCGCCCTCCACGCTCACCGACTACTTGCCCAAGGACGCGATGATGTTCCTGGACGAGAGCCACGTGCTCATCGGCCAGTTCGGCGGCATGTACAACGGCGACCGCGCGCGCAAGACCACGCTGGTGGAATACGGCTTTCGCCTGCCCAGCGCGTTGGACAACCGGCCCTTGAAGTTCGACGAATTCGAGCAGCGCATGCGCCAGGTGGTGTTCGTCTCGGCCACGCCGGCCGACTACGAAAAGACGCACGCCGGCCAGGTGGTCGAACAACTCGTGCGCCCGACCGGCCTGGTTGACCCGGAACTGGAAGTTCGCCCAGCCACCCACCAGGTGGACGACGTGCTGCAGGAAATCCGCATCCGCGTGGAGAAGAACGAGCGCGTGCTGATCACCACACTCACCAAGCGCATGGCCGAGCAGCTCACCGACTACCTGACCGAGAACGGCGTGAAGGTGCGTTACCTGCACAGCGACGTGGACACGGTGGAGCGCGTGGAGATCCTGCGCGACCTGCGACTGGGTGCGTTCGACGTGCTGGTCGGCATCAACCTGCTGCGTGAGGGGCTGGACATCCCCGAGGTTTCGCTGGTGGCCATTCTGGATGCCGACAAGGAAGGCTTTCTGCGCTCCGAGCGCAGCCTGATCCAGACCATTGGCCGCGCCGCGCGCAACCTCAACGGCCGCGCCATCCTGTACGCCGACAAGATCACCGACTCGATGAAGAAGGCGATGGACGAGACCAACCGCCGTCGCACCAAACAGGTGGCGCACAACCTCGCCATTGGCATCGAGCCGCGCAGTATCAACAAGCGCATCAGGGATTTGATCGACGGCGTCTATAGCGAGAAAGCCGGCAAGGAAGCCGATCGCCTGGCCGCCGAGAGCGCGCACCGCGCCAGCATCGAAGACATGAGCGAGAAGGATGTGGCGCGGGAGATCAAGCGGTTGGAAAAACTCATGCTGGAGCACGCGCGCAACCTCGAATTCGAGAAAGCCGCGAGCGTGCGGGACCAGTTGGGCCGCCTCAAGGCGTCGGTGTTCGGCGCGTCTGGCCTGGACAACGTCGCCTGAATCCGCTGGAGGGCGTCACGTTCCGGCCGTCGGCAGGCGGCCGGTGCGGCGAAGCGGCCTTGTTTTTTCTTTGGACATGAACGAAGTGGGTGTTGCCTGGTCACATCTGTGCGCTGCCTTGGGCGAGTTGATACCGTTTAGTATCTTTACAGCCTTTGTGGTCATACACCTCGTTTGTCATGGACAAACAGCGTTTGTGGTTTAAGATGCTGAGCAAATCACTAGGCTTTTGCGGTATACTCGACGAAAACAGTCGGGAAAGCCTTCGAAGAAGCGACCAACACCGGTCCGGGTGGGCGGAGAAGGGGTTCAAGGGGTATCACCCGTTGGGCCAGTCAACGACAGTCAAGCCAACATTCAAGGAGCTTGAAAAATGCGCCTCACGACCAAAGGCCGCTTTGCGGTCACTGCCATGATCGACCTGGCCCTGCGCCAGAACAACGGACCCGTCACGCTCGCGGCCATCAGCCAGCGCCAGCAGATTTCGTTGTCGTACCTCGAACAGTTGTTCGGCAAGCTGCGCCGCCACGAACTCGTCGAATCGACGCGTGGGCCGGGCGGTGGCTATACCCTGGGCCGCAAGGCATCGGAGATCACCGTGGCCGACATCATCGTGTCGGTGGACGAACCGATCGACGCCACGCAATGTGGGGGCAAGGAGAACTGCCTGGGCGAAGGCCATCGCTGCATGACCCACGAATTGTGGGCCGCGCTGAACACCAAGATGGTGGATTTCCTGGACTCCGTGTCGCTCCAGTCGCTGGTGGACGATCAACTCGCCAAAGGTGTGGTGGTGGAAAACGCACCCCTCATCAAGCGCGCGATTTCCAGTGCGCCGGTGGTCAAGCCCATTCGCGTGAATGCGCCCAATTCCGTGTTTGCACTGGGCGGGGCCGCGTTTTCCAAGTGAGCTTGCGGGTCCGGAGCCTGGCTCCGGGCAAGCGCAGCCGCTGCAGGTTTTTGCCAGCCAGTCCACGCATCATTTTTTCTGACTCCCCCAGCAAGTCCCGAGACCGCCAGTCATGAGCACTCCCCACTTCCCCATCTACATGGACTACAGCGCCACCAACCCCTGCGATCCGCGGGTGGTGGACGCCATGATTCCCTGGTTGCGCGAACATTTCGGCAATCCGGCATCGCGCAGCCACGCATGGGGTTGGGAGGCTGAAAAGGCGGTGGAGACCGCGCGCGAGCAAGTGGCGGCCCTGATCAATGCCGATCCGCGCGAGATTGTGTGGACCAGCGGCGCGACGGAGTCCAACAACCTCGCTCTCAAAGGCGCAGCGCATTTCTACAAAACCAAGGGCAAGCACCTCATCACGGTGAAGACCGAGCACAAGGCCGTGCTGGACACCATGCGCGAGCTGGAGCGCCAGGGTTTTGAAGTGACCTACATGGACGTGCAGGCCGACGGCTTGCTCGACCTTGAGGCTTTCAAGGCGGCCATCCGCCCCGACACCATCATCGCCTCGGTCATGTTCGTGAACAACGAGATCGGTGTGGTCCAGGACATCGCGGCCATCGGTGCCATCTGCCGCGAGAAAGGCGTGATCTTCCATGTGGACGCCGCGCAGGCCACCGGCCGGGTCGATATCGATCTTCAGACGCTGCCTGTCGATTTGATGAGCCTGACCTCGCACAAGACCTACGGCCCCAAGGGCATCGGCGCACTGTATGTGCGTCGCAAGCCGCGCATCCGCATCGAGGCGCAGATGCACGGTGGCGGTCATGAGCGCGGCATGCGTTCGGGCACGTTGCCCACCCACCAGTGTGTGGGCATGGGCGAGGCCTACCGCATTGCCAAGGAAGAGATGCACGCGGAAAACCAGCGCATCAAGGCCCTGCACGATCGCATGATCGCTGGCCTCAAGGACGTGGAAGAGGTGTTCATCAACGGCCACGAGACGCGCCGTGTGCCGCACAACCTCAACATGAGCTTCAACTATGTCGAAGGCGAGTCGCTCATCATGGGCATCAAGGGACTGGCGGTGTCGTCGGGCTCGGCGTGCACATCGGCCAGCCTGGAGCCCAGCTATGTGCTGCGCGCCCTGGGCCGCAGCGACGAGTTGGCGCACAGCAGCCTGCGCATGACGATTGGCCGCTGGACGACCGAAGAAGAAGTCGACTACGCGATTGCCACCATCAAGGACAACGTGGCCAAGCTGCGCGAGTTGTCCCCCCTGTGGGAAATGTTCAAAGACGGAATCGACCTGTCCACTATCCAGTGGTCAGCGCATTGAAGGAGAAACACCATGGCTTATTCAGAAAAAGTTGTTGACCACTACGAGAACCCCCGCAATGTCGGCTCCTTCGAAAAGGGCGACGATTCGGTGGGCACCGGCATGGTGGGCGCGCCCGCTTGCGGCGACGTGATGAAGCTGCAGATCAAGGTCAACCCGACCACCGGCGTGATCGAAGACGCACGCTTCAAAACCTACGGCTGCGGTTCTGCGATTGCCTCTTCGTCCCTGGTGACCGAATGGGTCAAGGGCAAGACGCTGGACGAAGCGGCTGCGCTGAAGAACAGCCAGATCGCCGAAGAACTGGCGTTGCCGCCGGTGAAGATCCACTGCTCCATCCTGGCCGAAGACGCCATCAAGGCCGCGGTGGATGACTACCGCAAAAAGCACAGCCACTGAGTTCGCCGCGCCATGTCCATCTCCATTTCTGAAGCCGCTGCGCGGCACGTGACCCGCTACATTGCCAAACGCGGCAAAGGCGTGGGCGTGCGCCTGGGTGTGAAGACCACGGGTTGTTCCGGCATGGCCTACAAGCTGGAATACGCCGACGAGATCGCCCCGGAAGACGTGGTGTTCGAAGACAACGGCGTGAAGGTGCTGGTCGATCCCAAGAGCCTGGCCTACATCGACGGCACACAGCTCGATTTCGTGCGCGAAGGCCTCAACGAGGGCTTCCGCTTCAACAACCCGAACGAGCGCGACCGCTGCGGTTGCGGTGAGAGTTTCCGGGTCTGATGCTTTAGTGGCTTCCCTCCAGGCCGCCCGCGCTGTGCAGCGCCGGCGGCCTTTGTTTTATGAACCTGAACCTGCAATCGAACGACTTCGACATCTTCGGGATTGAGCCCCGTTTTACGCTGGACCGCGACGCACTCGATGCACGCTGGAAAGACCTGCAGCGCGAAGCCCACCCCGACCGTTTTGCCACCGCCGACGCACAGGCCCAACGCCAGGCCATGCAGTGGTCGGTGCGCATCAACGAGGCCTATCAGCGCCTGAAGGACCCGCTCAAGCGCGCGGCCTATCTGTGTGAATTGAATGGCGCGCCGATCCAGGCCGAGAACAACACCGCCATGCCTGCGGCCTTCCTCATGCAACAAATGCAGTGGCGCGAAGACCTGGAAGAGGCCGGCGGGCTGGCCGATCTGGAGCGCATGGCCGATGACGTGGCCGCTGCGCGCCGCGACATGTTGCAAAGCCTGCAGGCCACCGCCGACGAGCTGCGCGACTGGCTCGCGTTGGCGCAGCAGGTCAGAGCCCTTATGTTCGTTGAGCGCTTTGCGCGCGATGTGGAAAGCCGTATCGATCTGCTGGGACAATAGGCGGTTGTTTTTGAACCGATCGTGATCCATGGCGCTTCTGCAAATCTCCGAACCCGGCCAGTCTCTTGATCCCCACCAGCGCCGTGTGGCGGTGGGCATCGACCTGGGCACCACGCATTCGCTGGTGGCCGCCGTGCGCCATGGCATCTCCGAGTGCCTGCCAGCCGCCGACGGCCGCGTGATCCTGCCCAGCGTGGTGCGTTACCTCGATCCCGCCCAGGGCGGTTCGGGTCGGCAGATCGGTTTTGACGCGCTCGCGGCACAAGTGCAAGACCCTGCCAACACGGTGAGTTCGGTCAAGCGGCTCATGGGCCGCAGCCGCGCCCAGGTGGCCGATGTGGACAAACTCTCGTACACCGTGGTCGAGCAGGACGGCATGGCCGTTGTCGAGACCGTGGCGGGGCGCAAGACCCCGATGGAGGTGAGCGCCGAGATCCTGGCCACGCTGCGTTTCCGCGCCGAGGACAGCTTCGACGACGAGCTCTACGGTGCGGTGATCACGGTGCCCGCGTACTTCGACGACGCACAGCGCCAGGCCACCAAAGACGCGGCGCAACTCGCCGGCATCAACGTGCTGCGCCTGATCAACGAACCCACGGCCGCGGCCATCGCCTACGGTCTGGACAACGGCTCTGAAGGCGTCTACGCGATCTACGACCTGGGGGGTGGCACCTTCGACATCTCCATCCTGCGGCTCACCAAAGGCGTGTTCGAGGTGATGGCCACCGGCGGTGACTCGGCCCTGGGCGGTGACGACTACGACCAGGCGCTGGCCGCCTGGGTGCTGGCGCAAGCCGGCGTGAGCGCAATGCCAAACGCTTCGGAACGCGCTGCCTTGCATGCTGAGGCGCGCCGAGTGAAAGAGGCTTTGTCTTCTTCGGCAAGCGCTGCTTTCCGCGCCAACGTGTCGGGTCATGCCATCGAGCACACCGTCACGTCCGCAGACTTTGAAACCTGTACCGCGGCCCTGACCGCCCGCACCATGACGGCCGTGCGCAAGGTCCTGCGCGACGCCGGTATCACCAAGGATGAAGTCAAGGGCGTGGTCATGGTCGGCGGCTCCACGCGCATGCCGGTGGTGCGCCGCACCGTGGGCGAGTTTTTTGGCCAGGAGCCGCTGACCAACCTGAACCCCGACGAGGTGGTGGCGCTCGGCGCCGCCATCCAGGCCAATGCATTGGCCGGCAACAGCCGTGACGGAGACTTGCTGCTGCTCGACGTGATTCCGCTGTCGCTCGGCATCGAGACCATGGGGGGACTGGTCGAACGCATCGTGCCGCGCAACAGCGCCATTCCGACCGCGCTCGCGCAGGACTTCACCACGTACCAAGATGGCCAGACCGCGTTGGCGCTGCACGTGGTGCAGGGCGAGCGCGATCTGGTGGCCGACTGCCGCAGCCTCGCGCGCTTCGAGCTGCGCGGCATTCCCCCCATGGTGGCGGGTGCGGCGCGCATCCGCGTGACCTTCACGGTGGATGCCGATGGACTGCTGTCGGTGAGTGCGAAGGAGCAGGGCAGCGGCGTGGAGGCGCGGGTGGACGTGAAGCCCGCTTACGGTCTGAGCGACGAGCAGATCGCCGCCATGTTGCAAGACAGCTTTGCCACTGCGGAGCAAGACATCCGGGCGCGCGCGCTGGTTGAAGCCCGCGTGGACGCCGACCGCATGATCACGGCCACGCGCACGGCGCTGGCTGCCGATGCCGACCTGCTGGCGCCTGCCGAGCGGGAGCAAATCGACGGGCTCATGACCGCGCTCGCTGCCACCGCCGCGGGCGATGACGCCCAGGCGATTGAAGCCGCAACCGCTGAACTGGCAAAGGCCACCGAACCCTTCGCCGCACTGCGCATGAACCGCGGCATCCAGCAAGCGCTGTCTGGCAAGAAACTCGAAGAAGTCTGAAACATCACCCATGCCCACGATCAAGATCCTGCCCCACCCCGAATATTGCCCCCAGGGCGCCAGCATCACGGCGCCCGCAGGCACCTCGATCTGCGAAGCCCTGCTCGACAACAAGATCAACATCGAGCACGCCTGCGACATGAGCGCGGCCTGCACCACCTGCCACGTGATCGTGCGCGAGGGCTTCAAGAGTCTGAACGAACTCGACGAGACCGAGGAGGACCTGCTGGACCGTGCCTGGGGTCTGGAGCCGAACTCGCGCCTGTCTTGCCAGGCGTATCTGGCTCAGGTCGATGTGACGGTCGAGATCCCCAAGTACTCGATCAACCACGCTAAGGAAAACCACTGATGCGCCAGATCGTCCTCGACACCGAAACCACCGGTCTTTCCGCCGAGAACGGCGACCGCATCATCGAGATCGGCTGCGTGGAGCTGCTCAACCGCAAGCTCACCGGCAACAACCTGCACTTCTATGTGAACCCGGAGCGCGACAGCCACGAGGACGCGCTCAAGGTGCACGGTATCAGCAACGAGTTCCTGCGCGACAAACCCAAGTTCGCCGCCATTGCCGACGAGCTGCTGGAGTACCTGCGCGATGCCGAGCTGATCATTCACAACGCGCCGTTCGACATCAGCTTTCTCAACAAGGAGCTGGAGCGCCTGGGTCGACCACCGCTCAAGACCGTGATCGGCCAGGTCACCGACAGCCTGGTGATGGCCAAGGAAATGTTTCCTGGCAAGCGCAACGGCCTCGATGCCTTGTGCGACCGCCTGGGCGTGGACAACTCGGGACGCACGCTGCACGGCGCCTTGCTCGACGCCGAGTTGCTGGCCGATGTCTACATCAACATGACGCGTGGCCAGGACGCACTGCTCATGGACCTGGGTGATGCGCTCGATGTCAACGGACTCACGGAATCGGTGGACCTGAGCCGCTTTGAGCTGCCGGTGCTGCGTGCCAACGAGCAGGAAGCCCAGGCGCACGACGGGGTGTTGGCCGACCTGGACAAAGCCAGCAAAGGAAAAACGGTGTGGCGTGCACTGCAAACAGCCTGAGGGGCTCGAAAATCTGGCTATAATCTGAGGCTTCCGACAGATCGAACCAACAAACGGATGCGATTTTTCGGGCGGTTAGCTCAGTGGTAGAGCACTGCCTTCACACGGCAGGGGTCGCAGGTTCGAACCCTGCACCGCCCACCAAGACCAGACCCCGCTAAGTCATTGACTTTGTGGGGTTTTTTCTTGCCCGCAAGTTCCCGGTGCATCCTAAGGCGGCCCATTTGGACCGAGCCCTTGAGGTTTCGCGCCAATTTCGCGCCAATGAACTCCTTCACCGCCGCAAGGCATCTTTTCGGGGTTCATTCATGGCCAGTTTTTCCAAACGTACCTATTTCTCTTGGCGGCTCGTCTGCAGCGGCGAGCCTTCGCTCAACGCAACCTTCGCCAGCGAGGTCAGTGCCAACGCCCGCTTGCTTGAACTGTCCGAGCAGGGTCATAGCGGCGTGAAGATCAAGAAGTTTTCCTCACTCGGCTGGCAGGCGAGGGTGCGCCGCAAAGGTGTGCCCGATCTGACGAAGACCTTCCCCCGCCGAGACCTGGCCGAACAGTGGGCCGCCGAGAAGGAAGGAGAGATCGTCAAGCGACAGTTCGTCGACTACCGGGAAGCCGAACGCAATTCCTTGGGCGATCTCCTGCTGAAGTACGGAAAAGTGCGCCTGACAGGAAAGTCGAAGCAAGACCCCGACCGGGCACGAGTTGCCAAGCTAAGCGAAACGCCGATCGCCATGATCAAGGTCTCGATGCTGCTGCCATCGGACTTCGCGGCCTATCGAGACGCGCGCTGCCTGCAGGTCAAGGGCGCGACCGTTAAGAAAGAGCTGGAGCTCTTTTGCCGAGTGATCGGGTTGGCTCGGCGGGAGTGGAAGATTCATTTGCCAGTCAACCCGGCTTCCGCCGCCTTGGTGAGTCGACCAGCTGCGGAACCCGGCGATGAGCGCGATCGCCGCTTGAAAGAGCGACATGAATTTTCCACCGACCGCGTTGACCCGAGCTCTCCTGCGCGACCCACGCGCGAACAAACCAAGCGGCGTGTTCGAGCAGATATCGAATACGAAAACGATCCGGAGACCGCCACCATCATTGCACTACCGCAGAGTGAACAACAGGCGCTCTTTCGCGCCTGCCGCTATGCCCATTGGTACACGCAACGCAAGCGAAACGTAACGGCCGCAACTCTCAGGGCAAGAGCGAGGCGGGCGGCGCGTGCGTCGATCAAGGCGAGACTGCGGCCCGGTCGACTGATCTGGGCCATAGCAAGCTTCGCAATTGAGACCGCCATGCGTCGGGGCGAGATGCTCCAGCTGCGGTGGTCACATACGCATTTGGCCGAGGGGTACCTCGACCTGCCAGGCAGTATCACCAAGAATCAATTGCCCCGCCTGGTGCCGCTGTCGCTGCGCGCACGTCGCATTTTGGCTGCACAGCCAAGAGTGGGGGACTTCGTATTTGCCACGAACATCAACACGGTCAAGAAGGGCTTCAAGCGGGCGCTCAAGCGCGCCAACTGTGTTGATTTGCGTCTGCATGATCTTCGGCATGAAGCGACAAGCAGACTTTTCGAACGCACCGATCTGCGTGAGACCGAGATCGGCTACGTAACTGGACACACCGACCCGAGGATGCTCCAGCGCTACTACAACAAGCGTCCTGAGGAGTTCGTCAATCGGTTCAATCAGTCGTTCAAATGAGGCTTCATCTCGTATGAAAACTCACGCGTTTTTCCAAGCTTTGACCGCATGCGCAGTGCCTTTAGGCGCAAGCGCGTCAAAGACCAAGAGTTTGAATGACTGCCGCGACATCAAAGCATGCATCAGTTGAGTAGGCAAACTGAAATCGACTTAGAGACTGGTTTCGGCACACACGCCCTCAAGATGTGTTTAAGAATCGTCCTATGAACTTGAACCGGGTAACGCAGCAGGATTGATATGCAAGATTCAAAGAATTTATCTGGCGAGACGGCTGGGCTTCAGCCCAAGACGGAATGCTTTGCACCTCGCCATGGTGAAGCATTCTTATGGCCGAGCCGAGAGGGACACGAACTTGTCTCCCAGCAACTCGTTGGGAATCCCCACTTGTCGAAACTTCGACCGGTCCGACGACGCCCAGCGCAGCTGGTCCTTTCCATCCCATTCCAAGATACCGGTATGGATACCCTTGGTCAAAAGGCAGTCGCTGGGAGCGACCAATGACCGACACTGCCTGTCAAACAAATGAATTGAGTTGCGATGCAGCTTCACTGCAACTCAACTCAATCCCGCCTGATGTAGATCCAGCCGGGAACGAAGGGCTCACCTCGATAGGACCCAAAGTAGGTCCCGGGCGGAAAGTGGTGGCAACCCCTGAACGTGTTGCGGCTGCGGTGGCACAACTGCAGCAAGAGGATAAGGCAGTCAGTACACGCGCCGTAATGCGCATCACCGGCGGATCCTATTCGACGGTATCGCGTGCGCTCGTCGATATGGTGATCACCAAAGGGCCTATCGAAGCCGCGCCACATGTTCCAGATGCATTGGCAAAGCAGTGGAATGCCAGCCTTGATGCGCACACGCAAGAAATCCGTCTCGAGGCCAATCAGCGAATCAACGATCTCTTGGGGCAATTGGAAGAGTTGCAGTCAGCTTATGAAGAGCGCGACGCGCAACTCAATGAGCAGCAGCACCTCACCAGCGAGGCCGCGAGCCAACGGGACGAACTTAGAGGCCGCCTGACGGGCGAGTCCGAAGCGCACGAACGCACGCGCCAAGATCTGCAGACTTGCCGGCAGAGGCAATCGTTGGCTGAGACTGCCCAGGCGAGCCTTGAGACGGAACGCGAGTTTCTGTATGGCACCGTACAAGAATTGCAGCAGTGCAACGAGGGCTTGACCCGGGAGCACCAGAGCCTGCAAAAGCGACATGAAGAACGTGGCATTGAGCTTGTGAAGGTTAAGGCTTTGCTGGATCACCGGCTCTCGCCATCGTCCACGATGTCACCTGCAGTATCTGTCGTTTCCGCTCGCACGCCCCAGCCATACACGAGTGATGACCATGACGACGACATCCCGTTTTAGCGTGCGCGGGGTCGCGGTGATGTCTGTGCGATCCGAGGCCCATGCATCTGAAGGGGATGAACAGCCATTCAGTTCGCTGCGCAGCCAGCCTACCCTGTCCCCCGCTTACGCGGTTGACAGGGGCTGGCGAGGGGCGGCAAGCCTCCCCTTCGAACCCCAACCATTGACGATGGCGATTCCATGAGCAACACGTACAAAAGACGATTTCGCGGTCCCAAATCGGTTCGTCGCGACAAAGAACTCACGATCCGACTCACCCTCGAAGAGCTCGAAAGCGTGCGCGCGATTGCGGCTTTGAGCGGTGTGCACATGGCAGATCTGGTTCGCCGCCGGCTGCTTGATACGGGTGCGAGGGTGCTGCTCACCGATAGCCGACCCTTGTTGGCGCGGGAGCCTGTAAGCACCATTGATCCCCATCTGATTCGCCAGGTGGCCAACATCGGCAGCAACCTGAACCAGATCGCGCGTGCGGTCAACAAAAGAGCGCTTCAATCCGAGACCATTGATGTGATCCGGTTGCTCGCCGAAATGCTTGCAATCGAGCGGCAACTTGGCGAGCTGTGCTGTGCTGGCTTTAGTCAGGCAAAGGGGAAGCATGCACATTAGATTCTTGTCGCACGGCACCGGTGATCCCCATGGAGCCAGGGCATATTTGCTCCAGAAGCTCGATCACAATGGTTCGCTCAGGCCAGAGGTCAGGGTGGGCTTCCCCCAGTTTCCCGGACACATCCAATGACATGATGTGTTCAGGAGATAGGCATGACAAGAACCCGAAGGAGCTTCACGGACGAATTCAAACGTGAGGCAGTGAAGCTGTGCAAGCAGCCAGGAGCAACCGCC
>JAJNQE010000106.1 GCA_021154985.1 Hydrogenophaga sp. | reverse complement strand
GAGCGAGCCGATAGCCTGCTTCATCGCGTCCACGTCCTGGTAGATCAGCGCATCGCAACCGATGATCTCGCGCACTTCTTCGACCGTGCGGTTGTGCGCCACGAGCTCGTCGGGCGTCGGCATGTCGATACCGTAGACGTTGGGGTAGCGCACCGGTGGCGCTGCGCTGGCCAGGTAGACCTTGCGGGCGCCGGCGTCGCGCGCCATCTGCACAATCTCTCGACTGGTGGTGCCGCGCACAATGGAGTCGTCCACCAGCAGCACGTTGCGGCCCTTGAACTCGCTGCCGATCACGTTGAGCTTCTGGCGCACCGACTTCTTGCGCACACCCTGCCCCGGCATGATGAAGGTGCGGCCAACATATCGGTTCTTCACGAAACCTTCGCGGTACGGCAGGCCGAGCAGCTGGGCCAGCTCCATGGCGCTGGGGCGAGACGATTCCGGGATGGGAATGACCACGTCGATTTCGCTCGGCGGCACGGTGGAAACCACACGCTTGGCCAGGGTCACGCCCATGTTCAGGCGGGCCTGATAGACCGAAATGCCGTCCAGCACCGAGTCGGGGCGGGCGAGATAGACGTACTCAAATACGCATGGGTTGTGGCTGACCTTGTCGGCGCACTGCTGGAAATGCATCTGGCCGTCCATGTCGACGAACACCGCTTCACCGGGCAGCACATCGCGGTCGAGTTCAAAGCCATTGCCTTCTAGCGCCACCGATTCGCTGGCGACCATCACGCCACCCTGGTCGTTGTGGCCTACGCACAGCGGGCGGATACCAAAGGGGTCGCGGAATGCCAGCAGACCGTGGCCCGCAATGAGCGCCACCACAGCATACGAACCCTTGACGCGC
This sequence comes from Hydrogenophaga sp., assembly GCA_021154985.1. Classification (GTDB taxonomy): domain Bacteria; phylum Pseudomonadota; class Gammaproteobacteria; order Burkholderiales; family Burkholderiaceae_C; genus Hydrogenophaga. The sequence goes on along the minus strand of JAJNQE010000106.1, from coordinate 20,097 downwards.
TGGTGGACGCCGCGCACGGCAGCAAAGACATCGGCTGGCTTCAGGGTGATGCCCCGCGTGACCTTCTCCAGCTCGTGCGCCAGCACGTTGAGCAACACCTCGGAGTCGCTCTCGGTGTTGATGTGGCGGTGGTCTGTTTGAAACAGCTCCTGCTTGAGCGCGTGGGCGTTGGTGAGGTTGCCGTTGTGCACCAGCACCAAACCAAAAGGCGCGTTCACGTAAAACGGCTGCGCCTCTTCTTCACTGTAGGCATTGCCGGCTGTGGGGTAGCGCACCTGCCCCAGGCCGCAGATGCCTGGCAGCGAGCGCATGTTGCGGGTACGAAACACGTCGCGCACCATGCCCTTGGCCTTGTGCATGAAAAACTTGCGGCCCTGCTGGGTGACGATGCCGGCCGCATCCTGGCCGCGGTGCTGCAGCAGCAGCAAGGCGTCGTAAATCAGCTGGTTGACTGGCGCTTTGCTGACCACGCCCACGATTCCACACATGTTTCGATCCTCTGAAAAAATTCAAACGCTGTTCACGTGACGCTCAAGCGATATATCGGGCCACTGGCTCCGGCAACAAGGGCTTGATGGCGTGCAGTGTGGCTTCCAACATATCGGCCACCACCGCGCCTTGCCACCAGAGCGCATCGCGCAGGGGGGACATGCTCACAACCACCGCAAACGCCAGCAGCATCACCACGCCTCGCGCCAGCCCGAAAGCGCTCCCCAGAATCCGGTCCACCGGGCGCAAACCGACCGACGCTACCAACTTCTTGACCAACCACGCCAGCAATCCGCCTGCGAACGCCACCGCAATGAACACCACCAGAAAACCAGCGGCCAGCTGAAGCGGTGGCGACAGGCCTTTCAGCGGCAACATCAAGGCCAGCTCGTCCGCGTAGGCCTGCGCCAGCACAAAGGCCGCCACCCAACTGGCCACGGAAAGCACTTCGTACACCAGACCGCGCCAAGCGCCCAGCAGGACCGACAGCAACAAGACCGTCAGCAGCAAACCATCTGTCAACCCCATGCCAACGCCGTCCGTGGACCCATCACAGCGTGAGCACGGCCGCGGGCAAACCCAGGGCTTTCACGCGGGCCGCCGCCTTGTCGGCTTCGACGCGGCTGTTGAACGGCCCCAAACGCACGCGTATGCGGCGGCCTTCAGACGTCTCGGCCACATGGGTGTAAGTCTTCAGTCCGGCCGCTTCGAGTTTCTGGCGCACCGATCGTGCACCCGCTTCTTCGGAGAACGCGCCCACCTGCACCACGAGTCGCTCGGCGACTGCGGTGGCCGGTGCAGCCGCAACGGGAGCCGTTGGCGGGGTGACTGTTTTGCCCTCGAGCAAGCCGCGGGCGCGCTCGGCGTCAGAGGGTGCGGGCGCTGGAGCGGCCTTGGCGGGCTCCACGGCAGGTTTGGTCGGGGTGGATACCTCAACGACCTCTTCGCGCGCACTGAGGGTTTCGCGAGCTTCAACGCTGGGCGCGGGTGGCTTGGTGGTGGCCGGCGCTGCTGCAGGCGTCGCTGCCGTGGTAGCCGGTTTCACGGCTGGCGCAGGTGTGTTCTTGGCCGGAATTTCAATCGGAATGTCGACCGAAATCGGGCGTGGCTGTGTGTCGAACAGCAGCGGAAAACCCACCACACCCAGCAGCACCAACACGCTGGCGCCGATGAGGCGGTGGCGTGCGCGGCGGCGCACGGCGTCAATGCTCTGCGGCGGCGGTGTCGATGGATTGCCCTGTGAGCCTGAACGGGATTTGAACATTCGGGTGGGAACCATGGCGCCAAAGGAGGCCTGGCGAGGGGCGCGACACGGGGAGCGGTCGAGAAAGTTCGGAGGGAAGGTCAGGAAGGCAGGTGTTTGGCCGACAAGCGGGGCACACCGTCCTGCAGAACACCCCCCACGGTGAAGAACGATCCGAAGACCACGATTCTATCAGCGGGGTCCGCGTGGGAGACCGCTGCTTGCAGTGCCTCCATGGGGTTGGCGTGGCAGCCCGCCACCGTGCTTTTGGCCGTGGCAGGGTGGTTTTTGAGGGTTTCAGCCAGAGCGACGGCGGTGCTGGCGCGAGGCAACGGAAGGTCGGTCAGGTGCCAACGGTCGATCAGCGGCGCGATGCGCTCGAGCATGGCGCCCAGGTCCTTGTCGGCCATGGCGCCGAACACCGCGTGCGTGGTGGGGTAGTAGCCCATGGCGTCGAGGTTTTCGGTGAGCGCTGCCACCGAATGCGGGTTGTGCGCTACGTCGAGCACCAGGGTGGGCGTGCCGGGCACGATCTGGAACCGCCCGGGCAGCTCCACCAGCGCCAGGCCGTTGCGCACCGCCTGGGCTGTGACGGGCAGTTTCGACCGCAAAGCCTCCACCGCACCGAGCACACCCGACGCATTCACGAGTTGATTCGCGCCGCGCAGCGCCGGGTAGGCCAGCCCGGCGTAACGCCGCCCGCCGTGCGAAGGATGCATGGCCCAACCCCACTGCTGCTGGTCACCGGCGAAATGGAAGTCCTTGCCGATGCGCCAGAGGTCTGCACCGATCTCCAGGGCGCGATCCAACACGCTCTGCGGGGGCACCGGGTCGCTCACCACCACCGGGCGGCCGGTGCGCATGATGCCGGCCTTCTCGAAGCCGATGGCTTCGCGGTCGTTGCCCAGCAGGGCCATGTGGTCCAGCGCAATACACGTGATGACGGCGCAGTCGGTGTCGATGATGTTCACCGCGTCGAGCCGACCACCCAGGCCCACCTCCAGGATCGCCACATCCAACCCCGCTCGCGACAACGTGCGCAGGATCGCCAGCGTGGTGAATTCAAAGTAGCTCAGGCTGATTTCTTCTTCCCCGCCCTGCCCCTTGCGGGCTTCTTCCACCTCCGCAAACGCCGGCAGCAGTTCGGCGGTGGCCACCGGTTCACCGGCAATGCGGCAGCGCTCTTCAAAATGCACCAGGTGCGGCGAGGTGTAGACGCCGGTGCGGTAACCCGACTGCGTGTAAACCGCCTCCAGCATTGCGCAGGTGCTGCCCTTGCCGTTGGTGCCAGCCACGGTGATCACCGGGCAAGGCAGTGCGAGCTTCATGCGTTGCGCCACGCGCTGAACACGCTCCAGCCCCATGTCGATGGTGACCGGGTGCAGGCGTTCGGCGTGGGCCAGCCACTCGGGCAGCGTGGCGGGGTGCGGAGGCAGTTCGATGTTGAGCATGGCGGGATTGTCCCATCGGCTCCTCGGCCCTTGCCCGCATCACCGACAATCCCATCCCATGATCAACGTCTACGGCATCCCCAACTGCGACACCGTCAAAAAGGCCCGAGTCTGGCTGACCGAACACGGCGTCGAGCACCACTTTCACGACTTCAAGAAACAGGGCGTGCCCGAGGCCGAGCTCGACCGCTGGCTCGCTGCCGTGGGGTGGGAGAGCGTCATCAACCGCAAGGGAACGACCTGGCGCCAGCTGGACGAGACGGTTCGGGCCGGCGTGAACGATGCGGCCAGCGCCCGCGCCGTGGCGCTGGCGAACCCGAGCGTGATCAAGCGCCCGGTGGTGCAGTGGACCGATGGCATCACGGTCGGGTTTGACGCCGCGGCCTGGCAAGCGCGCCTCTGATCCACGAGGGATCGCCAAGGTCTGCCGCCTAAAATCGCGGGTCTTCTTTCGATTTTTGCCTTTTGTCCCAGCAGCACACACCAACATCATGAGCACCACCCATTTCGACGGCGTCACCGTCAACACCCAGGCCAGCGTGTACTTCGACGGCAAGTGCGTCAGCCACGGCATCACGTTCGCCGACGGCACGAAAAAATCGGTCGGCGTGGTGCTGCCCGCTACCCTCACCTTCAACACCGGTGCGCCCGAGATCATGGAGTGTGTGGCCGGCGGCTGCGAATACAAACTGGCCGGCACCGACGCCTGGCTCAAGTCGGGCCCTGGCGAGAAATTCAGCGTGCCCGGCAACAGCAGCTTCGAGATCCGCGTGACCGAGCCCTATCACTACATCTGCCATTTCGGCTGATCCGCAACCCTTTCAACCGTTCGCCCTGAGCCTTTCGAAGGGCCCTCCATATGGCCACCATCCTCCAGAACCTCCCCACGCAGCAAAAAGTCGGCATCGCCTTCTCCGGCGGCCTCGACACCTCGGCAGCGCTGCTGTGGATGAAACAAAAGGGCGCGATTCCCTACGCCTACACCGCCAACCTCGGCCAGCCCGACGAGCCGGACTACGACGAGATCCCGCGCAAGGCCATGCAGTACGGCGCCGAGAAGGCGCGCCTGATCGACTGCCGCACCCAGCTCGCGCACGAAGGCATTGCCGCCTTGCAGTGCGGCGCTTTCCACATCAGCACGGCGGGCGTGACTTACTTCAACACGACGCCGCTGGGCCGCGCCGTCACCGGCACCATGCTGGTGGCCGCGATGAAGGAAGACGACGTCCACATCTGGGGCGACGGCAGCACCTACAAGGGCAACGACATCGAGCGCTTCTACCGCTACGGCCTGCTGACCAACCCCAGCCTGAAGATCTACAAGCCCTGGCTGGACCAGCTGTTCATCGACGAACTGGGTGGCCGCGCAGAAATGAGCGCCTTCATGACGGCCAACGGCTTCGGCTACAAGATGAGCGCCGAGAAGGCCTACAGCACCGACAGCAACATGCTGGGCGCCACGCACGAAGCCAAGGACCTCGAGCACCTGAACAGCGGCATCTCGATCGTCAACCCCATCATGGGCGTGGCGTTCTGGAAAGACGAGGTGGTGGTCAAGCGCGAAACGGTGACGGTGCGTTTTGAAGAAGGCCAGCCAGTGGCCCTCAACGGCGAGACCTTCACCAATCCGGTGGACTTGATCCTCAAGGCCAATGAGATCGGCGGCCGCCATGGCCTGGGCATGAGCGACCAGATCGAGAACCGCATCATCGAAGCCAAGAGCCGCGGCATCTACGAAGCCCCGGGGCTGGCGCTGCTGCACATCGCCTACGAGCGCCTGGTGACCGGCATCCACAACGAAGACACCATCGAGCAGTACCGCATCAACGGCCTGCGCCTGGGCCGCCTGCTGTACCAGGGCCGCTGGTTCGACCCGCAGGCCATCATGCTGCGCGAAACGGCCCAGCGCTGGGTGGCACGGGCCATCACGGGCGAAGTCACCATCGAACTGCGCCGGGGCAATGACTACTCGATCATGAACACCGAGAGCGCCAACCTGACCTATGCGCCGGAGCGCCTGAGCATGGAAAAAGTGGAAGACGCGCCATTCACGCCGCTGGACCGCATTGGCCAGCTGACCATGCGCAACCTCGACATCACCGACACACGCGCCAAGCTCGGCATTTATGCCAAGTCAGGGCTCCTGTCGCTGGGCGAGGGCTCGCAGATGTTGAAGCTCGAAGGCGAGTAAAGACCGAGTACCAATGCGGTCGTGGTCGCCGATGACCGGAGCGGCCGAAGAAAGCGGTCAAACCCCGAGCAGCTCCCGTGCCAACCGATGCAGCCGGTGTTTGGGCTGCACCAGCGCCTCGACAATGCTGAAGTGGTTGAGCCCGGGCAAGGCCTCACACACCGGCACCACTTCCGCACCCCAGGCCTGCTGGATGATGCGGTTGTGGCGCAGGAACTCGCTGCTCTCGTCCCCGCCAGCAGCGGCATACAGCTGACCACGGCCCTCGCGCAACGCAGGCGCGGGCAACAGCGCAGGGCTGGCCTTTTTCACCTGGGCCGGCGTGAGTTTCAGCGAAGGCTGCACAAACGGCGTGAGCCGCACCGGCTCCAGGTCGTACAGACCCGAGATCGACAGCGCGTTCTTCACCAGCGAGGCGGGCAGATCGTCGCCCACACGCGCCCACTCGCAGGCCAGCATCATGGTGGCCAGGTGCCCACCGGCCGAATGGCCCACCACCGTGATGCGGTGTGGGTCGCCGCCGTGCGCAGCGATGTGGCGGTGGGTCCAGGCGAGGGCCTGCACCATCTGCATCACGATGTCGGGAATGGTCACCGCCGGACACAGCGCGTAGTTGGGCATCACCACGCAGGCACCGAGTTTCGTGAACGTCGGGGCGATGAACGAGTGGTCCGACTTGTCCAGGCTGCGCCAGTAGCCACCGTGGATGAACACCATCACCGGCGCCAGCGGGGTGCCGGGCTTGCGCGGTGCAGGGAAGATGTCCAGCGTCTCGCCGGGGCCGTGGCCATAGCTCACGTCCAGCAGCGGACGGCTGCTGGCGCGCGCCTGCGCCGAGGTCTGCGCCCAGCGCTCGAAATGCACAGCGTGCTCGGGCACCAGGGCCCGGTTGTTGTACTCGCGGTCCAGCCAGGCGGGGTCGGTCGAAGGTGTTTTTTCCATGGTCGCGCATTGTGTCACGGGGGTTGTTTTCGGCTTGGTCGTGACGGTTACTCGGAAGTTGTGTATTCTGTATACAAACTTCGATCCACACCACCATGTCTGCCCAATTGATCAAGCTCGAAGCCGCGCCCGACCTGGTCGATCAGGTCTACCGCGCGCTGCTCGACGCGATCAGCGCCGGCACGCTCAAGCCGGGCCAGCGCATCACGCAGGAGGAGCTGGCCGAACAGCTCGCGGTGTCGCGCCAGCCGGTCATGCAGGCGCTGCGCCTGCTCAAGAAAGACGGCTTCGTGCAGGACGCTCCGGTCTGCAACGGTCCCGCTGGCCGCTGCCGCGGGCTGCAGGTCACGCCGATCGACCCGCAGTGGATCGAGCAGGTTTATGAAGTGCGCGGCGCACTGGACGCGCTGGCCGTGCGCCTGGCCGCACAGCGCCGCACACCGCTCGACCCCGCTTTGCTGGCCATGGGCCGGGCCGCCGTGAAGCGCGGCGACATCAAGGCCATGATCGACGCCGACCTGGCCTTTCACACCGCGCTCTACCGGGCCGCGCAAAACCCGCTGATCGAGCAGAGCGCCCTGCTGCACTGGCACCACATCCGCAGGGCCATGGGCGAAGCCCTGCAGTCGGCCATGTTGCGCGAGCCGGTGTGGGACGAGCACGAGGCGATTGCCCGCGCGGTGGAGCGCGGCGACGTGACACTGGCCGAGCGCCTGATGCAGCAGCACAGCGGTCACGCCAGCACCCATGTCGGCGCGCCACTGCACACCCCCGCACCCACCCCACCGTCACCCGCGGCCCGCAAGCGCCGGCCCAACCCCGACAACTCCGTGGTTCTCGACAGCCTGGCTGGCTGAACCACTTCAGCGCGGTTCCCGGCCCGTCCGGGAACCGCCTTTTTTTGACACCCTCGTGAACACCTCAACCACCACCACCGGCTCCCCAACCCCCTCCCTGCAAGTGGCCGTGCTCGGCATCGGCATGATGGGTTTTCCCATGGCCCGTCGCCTGTGCGAGGCGGGCTGCACCGTCAGCGTCTGGAACCGTTCGCGCAGCAAGGCAGAACGACTGCAGGCGTTCGGTGCGCGCGTTGCCGACACACCCACCGAGGCAGTGGCCAACGCGGACTTTGTGATCACCCTGCTGGAGAACGGCGACATCGTGGAAGACGTGCTGTTCCGCCAGGGCACGCTGGGCGGCCTGCGCGCAGGCAGTGTGGTCGTGGACATGTCGTCCATCCAGCCGCGCCAGGCGCGCGACCACGCCGCCCGGCTGGCTGCTGCCGGTGTGCACCACCTGGACGCACCGGTGTCGGGTGGCACCGTGGGCGCCGAGGCCGGCACGCTGGCGATCATGGTGGGTGGCAAGGCGACCGAGTTCGAGCGTGCGCGGCCGGTGTTCGATCTGCTGGGCCGCCCGGTGCACGTGGGTGCGCACGGCGCCGGCCAACTGGCCAAGCTCGCCAACCAGATGATCGTCGGCATCACCATCGGCGCCGTGGCCGAAGCCCTGCTCCTGTGCGAGAAGGGCGGTGCCGACATGGCCAAGGTGAAACAGGCCATCACCGGCGGCTTTGCCGACAGCCGCATCCTGCAGGTGCACGGCCAGCGCATGATCGAACGCGACTTCACCAAACGCGGCGCGGTGGCGGTGCAGCTCAAGGACATGCGCAACGCGCTGGCCACAGCCAGCGAGATCGGCTTCGAAGCCCCCATCACCGCCCTGTTCGAGCAGCTCTACGCCCAGTCGGTCGACCACGGCCTGGCCGACCTCGACCACTCGGCGCTGTTTGTCGAGCTGGCCAGCCGCAACGGCATGGCCTGAACCGCTTCAACCCCACCGCACAAGGCACTCCATGGCATCGAACACCCCTCAACGCGTTGCCCTCGTCACCGGAGCGGGCAGCGGCATCGGCCGCGCCGTGGCGCTGGGTTTGTTGCAAGACGGCTTCCAGGTGGTGCTCACCGGGCGCCGGCCCGAGCCGCTGGCCGAGGTGGCCGCCATTGCGGCCGCAGCAGGCCAGCACGCGCTGGCGATGCCCGCCGACGTCCGCGACGAACACAGCGTGCAAGCGCTGTTCGACGCGATTGAGCAGCGCTTTGGCCGCCTCGACGTGTTGTTCAACAACGCCGGTGTCAACGCCCCTGCGGTACCGATGGACGAGTTGTCCGTGGCGCAGTGGAAAGACGTGATCGACACCAACGTGACCGGTGTGTTCCTGTGCGCGCGAGCCGCCTTCGGCCTCATGCGGCGCCAGAACCCGCAGGGCGGTCGCATCATCAACAACGGATCGATCTCGGCCCACGCACCGCGCCCTTTCAGCAGCCCCTACACCGCCAGCAAACACGCGGTGCTGGGCCTGACCAAGACCATCGCTTTGGACGGGCGCGACTTCAACATCGTGTGCAGCCAGATCGACATCGGCAATGCGCTGACCGAGCTCTCCGCCCGCATGACGAAGGGCGTGCGCCAGGCCAACGGCACCCTGGCCACCGAACCCATGATGGACGTGCAGCACGTGGCGCAAGCGGTGCGCTACATGGCGGGCCTGCCGCTGTCCACCAACGTGCTCAACATGACCGTGATGGCCAGCCAGATGCCGTTCGTGGGTCGGGGCTGAACGCACCCAAGGTCGATCAGACCGGCGGGTCCAGCGTGAACTCCGCCACCGTGCCCACCCCCACCTGGCTGCGCACGCGAACCTCGCCGCCGTGGTGTTGCACGATGCGCTGCACCATGCTCAGGCCGATGCCGCTGCCTTCGAACTGCGAGGCAGTGTGCATGCGCCGGAATGGCTGGAACAGCGCCCGCGCGTGGGCCATATCGAAGCCGGCGCCGTTGTCGCTCACGCGGTACCAGGTGCGTCGGCCCTCCTGAAAACTGTCAACCCGGATGCGCGCCAGCGGCACGCGTGCGGTGTATTTCCAGGCGTTGTGCAGCAGGTTCTGCCAGACCTGCGCCACCAGGTCGGCGTCGCCTCGCGCAGCGGGCAAGGGATCGAACTGGATCTCGATCGTGCGCTCGGCCCCGGCGCTGCGCACCAGCGCCCAGGTGTCTTCGGCCAGGGTCTGCATGTCGATGCGGCTGCGCTGCAGCGCGTGCTGATCGATCTGCGCCAGGTTGCACAGCGCCTCGATCATCGCGTTCATGCGCTTGGTCGCCTTGTCCACCTGCTCGCTGTATTCCAGCGCTTCATCGGTGTGGCCGAGCTTCAGGCGCTCGCGCATCAAGCCCATGAACCCCTGGATCGCCAGCAGCGGCGCGCGCAGGTCGTGGGCCACCGCGCGGGTGAATTCGCGCAGGCGGGCATCGCCAGGTTCGGTGCTTTCGCTGGGCGGCACCGAATCGGGCGCCTCGCGCCGCGCCTGCGCCAGCTCGTCGTGCAGGGTCTGGTAGCCCTGGCGAAACACCGGGTCCTGGGCCAGGCGCTCGGTCACATCGCGAACGATGCACAGCACCACCGTGAGCTCGCCCACGCGCAGCTTGTCGGCGCTGACCAGACAGGCACGCTGCTGGCCGTCCGCGCGGGTCACGGTCACCGGCAGTGCGTCGAGCAGACCGTCCAGGTCGATGGCGCGGGCCAGGCGCTTGAGCGTGTCCAGACCGATGTGGTGGGCCAGCGAGCGCAGCGGCTGCCCCACGACCTGGGTTTCGTCCACCCCCAGCAGCGCGGCCACGGCCGGGTTGGCGTCCTGCACCAGGCCGCTGCGGTGATCCACCACCAGCATGGGTTCGGGGTTGCGCTGGAACGTGCGCTCCAGCAGTTCTTCGGACCGGCGCAGGGAACGCTCGGCGTCCTCGCGCCGTGCACGCTCATGGGCCACCAGGCGCCCGCGCTGGCGCAGCGCAAACCCGGCCAGCACCAGCAGCAACGCGCCCCCCGCGGCGAACCGCCACGTCCACACACGTTGCTGCGCCAGGTCGCGCTCCATCGCCTGTTGTTCGGCGCTGGCGGGCTCGTCGTTGAGCCAGCGCTCGCGCAGCGCGGGCAGGGTGCCGTTGGCCTCCAGGCGGTTCAACGCGCCCTGCAGGCGATCGCGCAGCGCGTCGTTGTCGCGCACCACCGCGAGTGAATACGTCTGCAGCCGCAAATCGCTCAGCGAGCGCACCAGCCCGGTCACTTCACCCTTGGCGATCAGGGGATCAGCATAAGCGCGGGGCAACAGGGCCATGTCGGCAAAGCCGAGCTGCACCGACTGCAGTGCCGACAGCGCGTCGGGCGTGCGCACGTAGGGTCCACTGATGCCAGAGAGCCACTTGCTCAGGCTCTCGCGCATGGGCTCGTGGTCCAACACGGCGATGCGCGAGCCTTGCAGGTCTTGCAGCGCGCGAGGCGCCGGTTGGCCCAGGGGCAGGTAGACGGCGAAAGACGGTGCCGCGTGACCTTTGAGGAAATGCGCGTAGGCACGTCGCTCCGTGGTTTCCACCATCGCAATCACGTCGACCCGCCCGGCCTTGAAGGCTTCCACCGTGGCCGGCCAGTTTTGCAGGCTCACGGTCACGGGCACCCCGAGTTCGCGCCCCACCGCCTGCATCAGCTCGATCTGAAAACCTTCGGGCTGGCCGTTGGCGTTGAGCGACTCGAACGGCGCAAACGCGACATCGCCACCGTAGCGCAGCGGTGTCTGTGCCGGCGCCCCTGTGCTCACCAAGCCCAAGATCAGTGCCAGCGCCCACAGCCAGCGCCCGGCGGGGCGGCCGAGCCATGGTTTTTTTCCTGTACGGGTGCGTGTCGCTGGTGTGGTTCGCTGCATGCTGGGTGCGCAGGGTGGGTGCCCCGTCCCCTGCGGACGACACCTTTGCTTACAGTGCCACAAAACGGCTTGTAGAAGGTGTCAGCCATGGGGCAATGCAGCCCATTTGTCGGATACCCCCCACACCACCTTGGCGGTGCGCGCCATCAGGCCTTCAGCGCAAAGCCGGCGATCCGCTTGTAGTTGTCCGAAATGGCGCGCAATTCGTCCTGGCTGATCAGATCGTCGATGTTGTTGAACGGCTTGCCGCCGCTGAGCTCGTCAGCTTTCATGATGATGAAGTCCGGCGGCAATGTGCGGTTGGTTTCCACCACGCGGGCGGTGGCGGGCAGGCGGGCGGCCTGGTAGCGCTGCAAGGCGGCTCGCAGGTCGCCGCCGGCTTCGTGCTCGTTGGCCAGCTCATCGGCCAGGGTGCGGGCATCGATCAGCGCCTGGGCCGACCCGTTGGAGCCGCGCGGGTACATCGGGTGGGCCGCGTCGCCCATGAGCGTCACACGATCAAAGCTCCAGCGCGGCAGCGCGTCCTTGTCGACCATGGGGTACTCGAACATGGTGCTGGCCGATGCGATCAGCGCGGGCACGTCCAGCCAGTCGAAGCGCCAGTCGGCAAAGGTGGGCAGAAAGTCCTCCAGGCGGCCCGGGCGGTTCCAGTCGTTCATGCGCGCCTGGTCGTCGCGGATTTCGGCCACCCAGTTGATGAGCTGGTTGCCCTGTCCGTCCACGTTGTCCACGATGGGGTAGATCACCATCTTGCCGGTGTCGATGGAACCGATGCGCAGGTAGGTCTTGCCGTCCAGGATGGGCGGGTGCACCGAGGTGCCGCGCCAGGTGTTGATGCCGCCGTAACAAACCCGGTCATCCGGGTAGAAATGTTTCCGGATCGCCGAGTTCACGCCATCACAGGCCACCACCCATTGCGCGCGCACCGGTGCCACCGGCCCGTCGGGACCATCGGAAAACGTCAGCGTGACGCCGTCATCGTCCTGGTCGAGGGCGTTGCAGCGGTAGCCGGTGTGCACATGCCCGGGGCCCAGGCGCTGGAGCGCGGCCTCGAACAGCATGCGGTGCAGCTTGCCGCGGTGAATGCCGATTTCAGGCAGCTCATAGCCCGCCAACCGCCCGCGCAGTTCACCGTAAACGCGCTGGCCGAAGCGGTTGAAGAACACGCTCTCGCGGTTCTCGATGCCTGCGGCCTCCAGTTGCGGCAGAAGACCCAGGGCCGCGAGTTCCTTGATGGCGTGTGGCAGCAGGGTGATCCCCACGCCCAGCTCCTTCACCTCGGCCACGCCCTCGTACACATCGCAGGCCATGCCGCGCTGGTGCAGCGCCAGCGCAAACGCCAGCCCGGCGATGCCGCCACCCACCACCGCGATCGCGGGTTGATCCGACATGTTCACTCCGGTTTGATGTTTTGCGCCTTGATGAGCGTCGCCCAGCGCTCCGCATCTTTCTGCACGAGCTGACCAAATGCCTCGGGTGTGCCGCTGCTGGGGTCCATGCCCTGCGATGAAAAGGCCTTCTTCACCTCGTCGCTGGACAGGATGTCGTTGATCTCGCGGTTGAGCGAAGCCACCATGGCCGGCGCCATGCCCTTGGGCGCAAACACGCCGTACCACATGTCCACGTTCACATCGGCGGTGCGCGACTCGGTGAGCGTGGGCAGATCGGGCAGCAGGGCGTGGCGCCTGTCGCTGCCGATCGCCAGCGCCACCAGCCGGCCGCTGCGGATCTGCGGCAGCGCCACGTGGATCGGCAGGAACATCGCATCCACCTGCCCGCCCAGCAAATCGGTGAGCGCCGGGCCGGTGCCGCGGTAGGGAATGTGGGTGATGAAGCTCTTGCTGGTGTTTTTGAACAGCTCCATGGACAGGTGGTGCGGCGTGCCCACGCCGGGCGAGGCGTAATTGAGCTTGCCGGGCGCCTTGCGCGCGGCGTCCACCAGATCGGCCGCGGTCTTGAAACCGCTCCTGGGATGCGTGACCAGCAGCAACTGGCCCCAACTGGTCAGGCTCACGGGAGTGAGGTCGCGCAGCGGATCAAACGGCGCCGTGGGATACAGGCTGCGGTTCATCACCAGCGTGTTCACGCTCACCAGCAGGGTGTTGCCGTCGGGTGCGGCGCGCACCACGGCTTCGGTGCCGATGTTGCCGGAGGCGCCGGCACGGTTGTCCACCACCACCGGGCGCTTGAGCCGCTCGGAGAGCTTGGGGCCGATGGTGCGGGCGATCAGGTCGATGCCGGTGCCGGGCGTGAAAGGCACGATCAGACGCAGCGGCGCGTCGGTCGTCTGGGCCTGCACCTGGCCGGCGCCCACGAGCACGCCCAAGACCAGCAAACCGCGCCGGGTCAGGCGCGTGAGGGAAACCGGGAGTGCCATCTGATCTCTCCTATCGTTAGCATACGAACCATTTTGAAAGCGACGGACGGCACCCGCCATTCGTAGAATCCCGGGTTTCCAGAGGAACACATGACACTGAAAGACCTCTACCAGCGCCCGGGCTTCCTGCTGCGCCGCACCCACCAGATTTCGGCGGCGGTGTTCGAGAACGCCTGTGCCAGTGTGGGTCTCACCCCGGCACAGTATGGTGTGCTCACCGTGCTCTCCAGCGAGCCCGGCCTGGACCAGACCCGGCTGGCGCGTGCGCTGGCCTTCGACAAGGTCACCGTCATGCGCGTCTGCAAGGGGCTCGAAGAACGCGGGCTGATCGAGCGGCGCATGGCCGAGCACAGCCGACGCCAGATGGCCGTCGTGCTCACTTCACCCGGCAAGAAACTGCTGCAGCAAGCGCGGGGCCCCGCCGAGCAGGCCTACCAGCGCCTGCTCTCGCCGCTCACACCCGAACAGCGGCAACAACTGATCGAGATTCTGGAAACGCTCACCCAGGGCCTGGCCGACGAAGCCCGTGCTCCTTTTGTGCCCCTGCTCCCTGCCGCCGCCACCGAGCCGCCGGTGGAGCCCGCCGCCGCTCCCAAGGCACGTGCCACCCGCACCAACAAGGGGCAAGGCAAAGCGGCGACGCCGCGCTGAACCGGCGCAAAGCTTCTGCTTTTGGTGCAACTCGGGGCGCTGCACGGCGCGAACAGCGCAGAGAAGCCTGGCACGCTTTCTGCTGACTCCCACTGCGCAAGAAGAGCGATCCGGGTTCGGCCCGGCCATCGGCTCAGCACACAGGTGCACTAGGGTTCCGACCGCAAGGCAGCACGCCGCGCGGTGTCTGGTCCGAGAGTGTGCCGGCCTCATCGCAGGCTCCACGGAGGGACAAAAGCCCGGGAGAACGATCACGTGATCGCTTCTTCCTGCGCGTCCCCTCAACCCATGGAGCCCCTGATGAAAACCTCTGCCCCCACCCTGTCCAGCCGGCGCAACCACTTCTTCAAGCCGGCCCTGGGCCTGGCCCTCTCGCTGGCCGCTTTCTCCTCGTTCGCGCAGGCACCCGCCCAGATGAAGATCGCCACCGTGGTGTGGATCGGCTACGGCCCGTTCTATGTGGCCGAGGCACTGGACCTCTACAAAAAATACAACCTCAAGGTCTCGCTGCAGGTCTTCAACGACCCGGCGCTCATCCCTGCGGCCATCGCCTCGGGCGCGGTCGACGGCGGCATGCTGACCTACGACCAGGTGGTCGGCCAGGTGGCCGCCGGCCGCAACATGAAGGTGGTCATGCCCATCGACTACTCCAACGGTGGTGACGCCATCGTGGCCGACAGCAGCATCACCAAGGTGACCGATTTCAAGGGCAAGAGGATCGGCTACAACCCGCTCTCGCCAAGCGACTTCCTGTTGTCCTACGCGCTCAAGACCGCGGGTCTGACCGAGAAGGACATCACCCCCGTGAGCATGACGCCCGAAGCCGTGCCGGCCGCCATGGCCTCCGGCCAGCTGCCCATCGGCGTGACCTACGAGCCCAGCCTCTCGCAGATCCTGGGCCAGGGCGGCGGCAAGAAGTTCAAGGTGGTGTTCTCCTCCAAGAACGCACCGGGCCTGATCGCCGATGTGCTGGTGTTCGACGACAAGGTGATCAAGGCCAAGCCGGCGCAAATCACCGGCGTGATGCAGGCGTATCTGGACGGTCTGGCCTACATGAAGGCCAAGCCCGCCGAAGCGCACAAGATCATCGGCAAGTTCATGGGCGTGTCCGCCGCCGAGGTGAAGGAGCAACTCACCGGCGTCTACAACATCCCCGTGGCCGAGATGCCCAAGGCTTTCATGAAGGCCAAGGAAACCACCTCGTATTACGCCAGCGGCGAAATCATTGGCGAGCTGCTCAAGGCCAAGGGCCAGATCACCACCATCCCGGCGATCGAAGCCACCTTCGACGCCAGCCTGGTCAAGGGCCTGAAGTAATCCCCGGGTGGCTGCGCCGGTGCCCGGGCGGGCATCGGTGCAGTGGCGCAAGAACTCCATTGAAGGCATCTCCATGAAACCGGTTTTCCGATTTGATGACGGCGCGTGGCCGAACGTCGCTGCCATCGGCTTCACCGTGCTGGGCTGGCCGCTCGGCATCGCGCTGCTCGGCCAGGCGCACTGGGCACTCAATGCGCTGGGCGTGTTGCTGGTGGCGCAAACCCTGGTGTGGTCGGCCTACTTCATCCACGAGTTCGCACACAACGCCATCTTTCGCACCGCCGAGGCCAACGAGCGCTGGGGCACGCTCATGAGCTGGATCAACGGCAGCTGCTATGCCAGCTTTGCCGACATGCGCCGCAAGCACATGCGCCACCACGTGGAGCGCGCCGACGTGCTCACCTTCGATGCCCAGGCTTTCCTGCGCGCCCATCCGATGCTGTGCCGCGTGGTGCTGGCACTGGAGTGGGCCTACATCCCGGCGGTCGAATTCGTGATG
Source organism: Hydrogenophaga sp. (assembly GCA_021154985.1). Lineage (GTDB taxonomy): Bacteria > Pseudomonadota > Gammaproteobacteria > Burkholderiales > Burkholderiaceae_C > Hydrogenophaga. Next base: position 4,183 of record JAJNQE010000106.1, on the reverse strand, counting down.
CGTGGCTACGTGATCGCCATGCCCTTCATGAGCGAAAAAAAGAAGGACGCGCGAGGCCGCGTGGTCGGTGTGGCGCTGGTTCGCCTCACCGCGCTGGCGCTGCTGGGCTGGTGGTCTCTGAAAGCGCTGGCGCTGTATGCCGTGGCCTTCCTGATCTTCATCACCGTGCTGCGCTTTGCCGATTGTTTCCAGCACACCTACGACGCCTACCCCATCCTGGACGACACACCGATCCCCAAAGACAAGCTGCGCGACCGCGCCTACGAACAGGCCAACACCTTCAGCGACGTGGTCAGCCTGGACGCGAAGTGGTTCAACCTGGTCTGGCTCAACTTCGGTTTTCACAACGCCCACCACGAACGCCCCACCGCGCCCTGGTACCGCCTGCCTGCGTTCCACCGCGAGCTGTACGCCGACAACTACCCGCAGGTGATCACCGTGGGCGAGCTGTTGAAGAGTTTCCACATCAACCGCGTCAAGCGCGTGCTGGCGAGCAACTACGGCGTGGTGCAACCTCCGGGTACGCCGGGCCGTGCGGACGGCTTCCTCGGTGCGGTCGGCGTGTCGTTTCTGACCGCCGTTTGAGATGGCGGTGAACCACGGCCTGCAAGGCAAAACCGTGCTCATCACGGGCGCGGCCGGCGGCATCGGCCAGGCGCTGGCGCGCGCGTTTGCGACGCAAGGCGTGCAACTGATGTTGCTGGACCGCAAGGGCACGGGCTTGTCTTTGTTGGCCAGCGATCTGGGTGCCACGGCGGTCGAGTGCGACCTCGGCGATGCCCAACAGGTGGCCGCCGTGGCCCACCAGGTGCGCGAAGCCTGGGGCCAGCTCGACGTTCTCATCAACAACGCCGGCACCGAGTACCCCACACCCATCGACGACACCGCCCCCGACGCCATGACCCGCTGGGCCGGCCTGCTCGACAACAACGTCACCTCCATGGTGCGGCTCACGCAGGCGCTGCTGCCCCTGTTGCCGCGTGGCGCCAGCGTCATCAACCAGAGCTCCATCTGGGGCCGCATCGGCGTGGCGGGCTTTTCAGCCTACGCCGCGAGCAAACACGCGGTGGTGGGGCTCACGCGTTCGCTCGCGCTGGAACTCGGCCCACGCGGCATCCGCGTGAACGCCGTGTGCCCCGGCTGGGTGCGCACCGACGCCGCGCTGCGCTCGCTCACGGCCATGGCGCAAGCCCAGGGTCGCAGCGAGGCCGAGGTGGAACGCGAGATCCTGTCGAAGCAGGCCGTGCCCGAGATGCTCACGCCCGAAGATCTCGCCGGTGTGTTTTTGTTCCTCGCCAGCGAAGCGGCGCGACCGCTCACGGGCCAGTGTCTGGTGACCAGCCACGGCGAGGTGATGGCATGAGCGCCGCGCCGGGCCGCTCCCAAGCAAGCTCGCACCGCAGCCCGCAGAGCGAAGGTACCCCATGAGCGTGCAGCTGTCGCTCGTAGGCCAGACCGCGCTGGTCACCGGAGCGGCCACCGGCATAGGACGTGCCATCGCGCTGAAGTTCGCGCAAGCGGGCGCACGCGTGGTCGTCAACCACTTGAACCAGCCGCAGGAGGCCGCCACCCTGGTGCAGACCATCAAGCACGCGGGCGGGCAGGCCGTGGCCATCAGCGCCGACGTGAGCGACGGCGAGGCCGTGCAGCGCCTGGTGACAGAAGCCCTGCACACCGTGGGCGACATCCACATCCTCGTCAACAACGCCGGCATCATCCAGGAGAAGCCGTTCCTGGACACCACCGAAGCCGACTGGGACCGCATGCTCAACACCGACCTCAAGTCGGTCTTTCTCATGGCGCGCGCGGTGCTGCCCGGCATGGTGGCGCGGGGCGGTGGCGTCGTCATCAACCTCGCGTCCGACCTGGGCATGCTGGGCCGCGAGAACTACGCGCCCTATTGCACGGCCAAGGCCGGCGTGATCGGGCTCAGCAAATCGCTGGCGCGCGAGTTCGCGCCCCACGGCATCCGCGTGAACGCCATCGCGCCCGGCCCGGTGAACACCGCCATGGTGTCGCTGGAGAGCATGAGCGCCGAGTGGATGGAGAAAGAGCTCGCCATTCCACAGCACCGTGTGGCCGAGCCCGAGGAGATCGCGGCCACCGCGCTGTTCCTCGCCAGCGATCTGTCGCGCTTCTATTGCGGTCAGGTGTTGGGGCCCAACGGCGGCTCGGTGATGCCCTGATTGACTGCGATGTCTGTGCTCACCCACCCCTCCAACCGCCTGGCCACCGGCGTGCTGCTGTTTTCGGCCTCGCTCTGGGGCCTGTCGTGGATGCCGCTCAAGTGGTTCATCGACCAGGGTCTCACCGGGCCCATGGTGTCGCTGCTCTCATATGGTGTGGTGGGCTTGTTCAGCTGTGTGTTCATCTGGCGCCAGCGCGCGGCCTGGCGAGCGCAGTGGGGCCTGCTGCTGGCCCTGGCCGTGGTGGGCGGCTGGGCCAACACCTCGTTTGTGAACGCGCTGATGCTGGGCGACGTGGTGCGGGTGATGTTTCTCTTTTACCTGTCGCCGGTGTGGTCGGTGCTCGGCGGCTGGCTGTTCCTGAAGGAACACATCCCGCCGTTGCGCTGGGCGGCGGTGGTGGTGGCGCTCGCCGGTCTGTGGCTCTTTCTCGGGGGGCCTGGCAGCACCGACCTGGCCTTCACCTTCGTCGACTTTCTCGCACTCTCCGCCGGCTTCTGCTTCGCCGCCAACAACGTGATCGCGCGCGCCGCGCAGCAGGTGCCCATGGTCAGCAAGACCTTCGCGGTGTTCGCGGGCTGCGGTGTCATCTCGCTCATGGCCACCAGCGCGCTGGGCCATGCGGTGCCGACCACCATGGGCATCGGTGTGTGGATCGCGGTGCTGGCCTACGGCTTCGTGTGGCTGCTGCTGGCCACCGCCACCTGGCAGTTCGGCGTGACCCACATCGAGAGCAGCAAGGCCGGCGTGATCCTGTTGGCCGAGCTGGTCGTGGCGGTGTTGACCGCCGTGTGGTTCGGTCACGAGTCCATGACCGGTCTCGAATGGGCAGGTGGCGCGTTGATCGCCACGGCCGCCTTTGTTGAAGCGCTCGACGCATCGCCCCCACCCAAGCCCCAAGGAGCCTGAATGAACCCCACCGTGTGGATGAACGAACTCTCGTGGGTCGACTACCGCTCGCGCGTGCAGCGCGATCAGCCGCCCGTGTTGCTGCCGGTGGGTGCGCTCGAACAACACGGCCCCCACCTGCCGCTGGGCACCGACGGCCTGCTGTCGAGTGCCGTGGCGGCCGACACCGCTGCGCTGGTGGGTGGGCTGGTGGCGCCCACGCTCTCTTACGGCTACAAGTCGCAGCCCAAGTGCGGCGGTGGCCAGCACTTTTGCGGCACCACGAGTGTGGACGCCGCCACGCTGGTGGGCCAGGTGCGCGACGCAGTGCGTGAATTTGCGCGCCACGGTCTGCACAAACTGGTGGTCGTGAACGGCCACTACGAGAACCAGTGGTTCCTGATCGAGGGCATCGACCTTGGCCTGCGCGACGCCAAGGCCGCCGACCCGGCGAACGCTCTGCAGGTGATGCGCCTCGAATACTGGGCCTTCATGACGCCCGAGACCCTGGGCGATGTGTTTCCCGACGGCTTCCCCGGCTTCGCGCTGGAGCACGCGGCCGTGCTGGAGACCTCGATGATGCTGCACTACCACCCGAGCCTGGTGCGCATGGACCTGCTGCCCGACGACGGCCCGGCCGACTTTCCGCCCTACGACATGTACCCGCCGCGCACCGACTGGGTGCCGGCCTCGGGCGTGCTGTCATCGGCCAAGGGGTCCGACGCCGCCAAGGGCAAGTTGCTGGCCGATGAAGTGGCGCGCCGCATGGCCGAGGCCATTGGCCAGGGTTTCACACGGCCCGCCGGCGTCTGACCATGGACACCGCGTTCGACCCCAGCCGCACCGCGCTGATCGTCATCGACCTTCAGCGCGACTTTTGCAGCCCCGGCGGCTACGCGCACCAGGCCGGCATCGACATCGGCCCCATGCAGGCGGTGGTGGCCAACACCGTGCGGCTGCTGCAGGCCGCGCGCGCGGCGGGCCTGCTGGTGGTGCACACGCGCGAAGGCCACCTGAGCGACCTGAGCGACTGCCCGGCGGCCAAGCTGCAGCGCAGCGTGGCCGCCGGTGCGCCCATCGGCAGCCTCGGGCCGCTGGGCCGGCTGCTG
>JAJNQE010000061.1 GCA_021154985.1 Hydrogenophaga sp. | reverse complement strand
GGCGCCGGCGCGGGTGAGCACCTTGCGCGAGGCGTGGTGGAAGTCCAGGTGCCACAGGGCGGCGACGTGTTCGACCTCGAAGCTGCGCACCTCCAGTTGCTCCAGGCGATCGCGGGCCGCCACGGCGCCCTCGGTGGCTCGTGCGTATTTCAGCGATCGTGGACGCCCGTTTCAGTCTGATCGTGGACGGTGAAACTGCGTCTTCGAGGACACGCCGGGGAGGCGCGCAAGTACCAGGTCGGAATGTAGCCCAACCGTCCACGATCAGCCTGAAACGGTCTGCCGCCAGGGGCGTTGCGGGGCCGGTTTTGGGGTTCGATTGATCTTCATGTTTTAGGCCCCTGCCAGGCCGCCGGAGGCGCCCCGACCGGGCCATGTACCCATGTCCGGTCTTGGCCTGTCTGCACGCGGCCTGCGCAGGTCCGGATCACGCCGCCTGAGCACCCTCGGCGTCGCGCATCGACCGCGTGCCCTTGAGCTCGATCTTGTGGCTTGAGTGCACGACCCTGTCGAGGATGGCGTCGGCCAGCGTGGGGTCGTTGAGGTAGGTGTGCCAGGCTTTGACCGGCAACTGGCTGGTGATCAAGGTCGAGCGCGTGCCGATGCGGTCGTCGAGCAGTTCGAGCAGGTCGTTGCGCTCGGCCGGGCCCATGGGCGAGATCGCAAAGTCGTCGATCACGAGCAGGTCAAGCTTGGCCAGTGCGGCAAGCCGCCGCGCGAAGCTGCCGTCGCCGTGTGCGACCTGCAGTTCGTCGAACAGGCGGGCCGCGCGCACGTACAGCACCGAGAAGCCACTGCGCGCGGCCTGGTGGGCCAGCGCACACGCAAGCCACGTCTTGCCGCTGCCGGTGGCACCCGTGATGAGCAGATTGCGCGCATGACGCAGCCAGTCCCCGCCGGCCAGCGTGGTGATGAGGCCGCGGTCCAGCGCGCGGCTGGCGCGCCAGTTGATGTCCTCGATGCAGGCAGCGCTGACCTTGAGCTTGGCGGCCTTGAGCAGCCGTTGCACGCGGCGGTCGTCGCGCCAGGCGACCTCGCGCTGCACGAGCAGCGTCAGCCGCTCGTCGAAGCTCAGGCCCGCAGCGGCGGTGCTGGCGGCTTGCTCCTCGATGGCGCGGACCATGCCGTCCAGGCGCAGGCCGCGCAGTTGGTCCAGTGTGTGTTCGTTCAACATGGGATGGGTCTTCCTTGGTGGGTTGCAGTGCGGGTTGTCGGGGGTCAGCCCGGTGGTCGGCAAGGCCCGTTGCGATGTGGCTGCTCAGGTACCCTGCACGGCCGCCGATCCAGCGCCCCCGGTGCTGGCGTCCAGGGCGGACGGCGGCACGGCTGGGGGTCGGTGGTGTCAGTGGTAGTAGTCGGGCCCGCGCACGTTCTCGTGCTCGATGGCCGGGCTGGACGTGGCGGGGAACAGCGAAGGCTGTCGATCCAGGCCGCACTTGAGGATGTTGGTGACGCTGCGCAGGTTGGGCGCGCGGATGGCCATGGCGCGCGTGCAGGCAGCCTCCAGCCGCTCGGCCGAGTAGCGGCGCACCAGGGCCAGCAGGCCCAGGCAGGCGCGGTAGCCCTGCTCGGGGTGCGGGCGGTGCTCGAGCTGCCAGGTGACCACCGCGGCGGTGCTCACGCCGATACGCTGGCCCCAGCTGATCAGCTTGGCCGGCGTCCATTGCAAATGCGCGCGGTGCGACGCTGGCATGTGCTCGGGCGTGGTGGTGAAGCCCCCGCGCACGGCGCTGACGGCGTGGCCGGCCACACGCTGGTTCGACGCGAAGCACTCCAGCAGGGCACCGGTGACGCGCACATCGATCTTGGCGCCGACCAGGCGGTGCGGCACGCTGTAGTAGTGGCCCTCGAACTCGATGTGGTAATCGATGTTGACCTTGGCGCCGGTCTTCCAGCGGCCGATGGCGTAGCGCCCGGCTGGCAGCGGCCGCAGCGCCGGCGCGTCCAGTGACTCGAAGGCGCTGCGTCGGCAGCCGGGCAGCTTCTTGAAGGGTCGGTTGTTGAGGTCGGTGAGCAGCTCGGCGATGGCCCTGTTCAGCTCGCCCAGGCTGAAGAAGCGGCGGTTGCGCAACCGGGCCAGGATCCAGCGCTGCACCAGCAAAACGGAGCCCTCGACCTTGGGCTTGTCACGGGGATGAGCCGGGCGCGCGGCGAGCACCGCGCAGCCGTAGTGGCGGGCGAATTCCTCGTATGTGCGGTTGGGCTCGGGGTCGTAGCGGTCGGGGGTCTTGATGAGCGCGCGGGTCTGGTCGGGCACGATCAACTTGGGCACGCCGCCGATGAACTCCAGCGCCTGCACCTGCGCGCCGATCCAGTCGGCGGTGGTCTGGCGCGGCGTGGCGCAGGCGTAGGTGTAGTTCGACGCGCCGAGCGTGGCCACGAAGATCTGGGCCCGGGTGATCTCGCCGGTGACCGGGTCGACGATGGGCACGGTGTCGCCGGCGTAGTCGACGAAGAGCTTCTCGCCGGCGATGTGGACCTGGCGCATCGAGCGCTGCTGGCACTTGGCGAACTCGGCGTACTTGACGCAAAAGCTCGTGTACTTGTAGGCCAGCGGGTTGCCCGTGGCGTACTCCTCCCACAGCAGCATCAGGGTGACGCCAGGACGCTTGAGCTCCTGGTGCACGACGCCGAAGTCCGGGGCGAGTTGGTGGCTGCCGCGGGGCAGTGCCGGGCGGTACACCCGGGCTTCGAGCTCTTCGTCGCTGAGGCTCTGGGCAAGCTCCCAGTCCACGCCGGCCACCCGGGCCAGCGAGACGTACTTGCCCACCACGCTCTTGGAGATCTTCAGCGCGCGGCCGACCTCGTTGTAGCTCAGCCCGGCCTGCAAATGCAGGCGCAATGTCTCTCGGATTTGTCGCATCGTGACTCTGTTGGTTGGCATCAGTTCGGACCGCAAAAAGCGGTGAGCCTGAGGCCGGTCAGAAAATCACTTGCGCGCCACCCCCGTCGTCCACGATCCAGCTGAAACGGCGTCCACGATCAGACTGAAACGCCGTCCACGATCACGCTGAAATCCCGTCCACGATCAGCCTGAAATGCCGTCCACGATGGGCTGAAATACGCACACCAGACGCGAGCGGTCGTCGATGACGCCCAGCAGCATCGGCTTGACCCAGGCGCCGGCGCGGGTGAGCACCTTGCGCGAGGCGTGGTGGAAGTCCAGGTGCCACAGGGCGGCGACGTGTTCGACCTCGAAGCTGCG
>JAJNQE010000037.1 GCA_021154985.1 Hydrogenophaga sp. | reverse complement strand
CGGCGAAGCGGTCGGTGTGATCGCCGCGCAGTCGATCGGCGAACCCGGCACGCAGCTGACCATGCGCACCTTCCACATTGGTGGTGCGGCTTCGCGTGCGGCCGTGGCCTCCAGCGTGGAAGCCAAGTCCAGTGGCGTGATCGGCTTCAACGCCACCATGCGCTATGTGACCAACACCAAGGGCGAACTGGTGGTGATCTCGCGTTCCGGCGAAATCATCATCCACGACGAACACGGTCGTGAGCGCGAGCGCCACAAGGTGCCGTACGGCGCCATCCTGTCGATCAAGGCCGACCAGACCATCAAGGCTGGCGCGATCCTGGCGAACTGGGATCCGCTGACCCGCCCGATCATCACGGAATTCGCCTGCCAGGTGCGTTTCGAGAACGTCGAGGAAGGCCTCACCGTGGCCAAGCAGGTGGACGATGTCACCGGTCTGTCGACCCTGGTGGTGATCGATCCCAAGCGCCGCGGCGTGGCCAAGGTGGTGCGTCCACAGGTCAAGCTCATCGATGCGCAGGGCAACGAAGTGAAGATCCCGGGCACCGACCACTCGGTGACCATCGGCTTCCAGATCGGCGCACTGATCCAGGTGCGCGACGGCATGGACGTGGGCCCTGGCGAAGTGCTGGCCCGCATCCCGGTCGAAGGCCAGAAGACGCGCGACATCACCGGCGGTCTGCCGCGTGTGGCCGAGCTGTTCGAAGCCCGCAGCCCGAAAGACAAGGGCATGCTGGCCGAGATGACCGGTACCGTGTCGTTCGGCAAGGAGACCAAGGGCAAGGTTCGCCTGCAGATCACCGACCCCGAAGGCAAGGTGTGGGACGACCTCATTCCCAAGGAGAAGAACATCCTGGTGCACGAAGGCCAGGTGGTCAACAAGGGCGAGAGCGTGGTGGACGGCCCGGCTGATCCGCAAGACATCCTGCGCCTGTTGGGCATGGAAGAGCTGGCCCGCTACATCGTCGACGAAGTGCAGGACGTCTACCGCCTGCAGGGCGTGAAGATCAACGACAAGCACATCGAGGTGATCGTTCGCCAGATGCTGCGCCGCGTCGTGGTCGAAGCGGTGGGCGATTCCAGCTACATCGCGGGCGAGCAGGTCGAGCGTTCGGAGATCCTCAACACCAACGACGCCCTGCGCGCCGAAGGCAAGATCCCCGCGACCTACAGCAACATCCTGCTGGGCATCACCAAGGCGTCGCTCTCCACCGACTCGTTCATCTCGGCGGCTTCCTTCCAGGAAACCACCCGGGTGCTGACCGAAGCGGCCATCATGGGCAAGCGCGACGAGCTGCGTGGTCTGAAGGAAAACGTGATCGTGGGTCGCCTGATCCCGGCCGGCACCGGCATGGCTTACCACGAGGCGCGCAAGGTCAAGGAGAAGATGGACGACGAAGAGCGCCGCGCCATCGCCGAGGCCGATGCCGTGTCGCTGGCGGCCGACCAGGCCGAGCAAGCCGACGCTTCAAGCACCAACGAGTCGGCTGAATAAGTCCACCCGCTGAAGCACGCAAAGCCCCCAGTCATCTGACTGGGGGCTTTTTTCATGGCGCTGCCTCGCGCCCGCGCGGGGGGCCGCAGGTATATTGGTCCGGCCTGCCGGGGGGCGGGGTCGCATACGAGGAGTGCTGGACATGTCGGTTTCGCTGTGGGTTTTGCTGGGGGTGGGTCTCGCCGTGTTCTTCTGGGGCGTGGGGGCGTACAACCGCCTTGTGCGCCTGAAGAACGCCATCGCCAACGCGTTTGGTCAGATCGACGTGCAGCTCAAGCGGCGCTACGACCTGATTCCCAACCTGGTGGAGGTGGCGCGCAAGTACCTGGCTCACGAATCGCAGACGCTCGAAGCGGTGATCGCAGCGCGCAACCAGGCCCGCTCGGCTGAACAGACGGCCGCCGGCAGCCCATTGAACGCTGGTGCCTTGGGCGCCCTGGCGGGAGCGGAGCAGTTGCTCGGCGGTGCGCTGGGCAAGCTGTTCGCCGTGGTGGAAGACTACCCCGACCTCAAGGCCGACCAGAACATGCGCGAGCTCAGCGAAGAGCTCTCCAGCACCGAAAACCGCATCGGTTTTGCGCGCCAGGCCTACAACGACAACGTGCTCGAATTCAACGACGCAGCAGCCCAGTTCCCCACGCTGATCGTGGCGCGGCTGTTCAACTTTGTGCCGCAAGCCATGCTGGAATCCACCACCAGCGAGGCCGAGCGCCAGACCCTGCGCATCGAGATCTGACGCCCCAGCGGCAACTCTGCCATGCGGTTCTTCGAATTCCAGCGCGAGGCCCGGGGCGAGACGGTGCGCCTGCTGCTGGCCTTCGGCATCACCGTTTTGCTGCTGCTGGTGGCGGTCAACGCGGCGCTGGCGCTGGCCTGGGGCCTGACCTGGGGTTTCTGGATGCCCGGCGCGCTCACGTTTCCGCGCCACTTTTTTGCGGTCAACACCGCCGTCACGCTGCTCTTCGTGCTGGGCGGCTGGTGGGTGGAAACCTCCCGGCTGAGCGAGGGGGGCGGGGTGCGCCTGGCCGAGCAGTTGGGCGCGCGGCTCGCCCAGCCGTCCGGCAACTTTGACGAGCAACGCTTCTGCAACATCGTCGATGAGATGGCGATCTCGTCCAACGTCCGGCGGCCGCAGGCGATGGTGCTGGCGCGCGATCAGGGCATCAATGCCTTTGCGGCCGGTTGGGACGAGGACGATTCGGTGGTCGCGGTCACCCAGGGCGCCCTCGACCACCTCACGCGCGAGGAGCTGCAAGGCCTGGTGGCGCACGAGTTCAGCCACATTGGCGAGGGCGACACGCGCCTGAACATGCGGCTGGTCGGCATGGTGTTCGGCCTGGAGATGCTCTACCGCATGGGCCAGGCGCTGTTCGAGCCCGACACGCGGGATCGGCGCATGGCCGCTGCGCTCATCGGCCTGGCGGTCATGGCGGCGGGCTGGCTGGGTTGGGTGGCTGGCCATGCCTTGCAGGCGGCGGTGTCGCGTCAGCGGGAGCACCTGGCCGATGCGCGTGCGGTGCAATGGACGCGCAGCCGCGACGGTCTGGGTGGCGTGTTGCGCAAGATTCTGACCCAGCAGAAAGAAGGCGTGGAGACGCGTGCCGTGGGTTCGGTCGTGCAGCACATGCTGCTGGTGGCCAATGAATCGGGCAAGGTGGCCGGCTGGTTCGACTCGCACCCGCCGCTGACCGAGCGCATCCGCCGCATCTATGGGCGAAACCTGGGCCCGCTCCCCCTGCAAAGGGATGCGGATCCGGTGGCCTCACCGCCCGCCGCTGCCCCCAACACCGACGCTCCCGGCTGGACCCTGGTCTGAGTCGCCGCAACGGCGGGTCGTGCTGGTACCCTCACCGGTCCCCCACACGACTGCCCGGAACCCGCTTGACCGACTCGGCCTCCCCATCCACCCCGCGCGCCCACGGCGCAGCCCTCGGCCCCAGCCTCGCCACCCAGCTGCGCCACACAGCGCACTGTGTGCGCTCGGTGGAGCAAGGGCATTCGCTCAGCGATGTGCTGCCGAAGGTCGCAGGCGAGCTGCGCCCGGGCGTGCAGGCCCTCACATTCCACGTGTTGCGCCATCTGGGCATGGCCCGCGCGCTGGTGGACCAACTGGTGCAGCGCAAGCCCGACGCAGCGGTGCACAGCCTCCTGTGCAGTGCCCTCAGCCTGATGCTGGAGGACAACGAAGCGGGCTCATCCAGCGGCCTGCACTACGCCGCCCACACCGTGGTCAACCAGGCGGTGGACGCGGCCCGGCACGATCGAAGCACTGCGCGCCAGGCGGCGTTTGTCAACGCCTGCCTGCGCCGCTTTTTGCGCGAGCGACCGGCGCTGCTGGAAGCGGCCCTGCGCCAGCCGGTGGCGCGCTGGAACCACCCGACCTGGTGGATCGAGCGCCTGCGGCGCGACCACCCCGAACACTGGCAGGCCATCCTGGTGGCCAACAACCAGCCCGGTCCCATGGCGCTGCGCGTGAACCGCCGCCGGGTGGAGCGCGCCGATTACCGGCAAGCCTTGCAGGCCATGGGTGTGGCCTCCGCCCCGGTGGGCGACGACGGGCTGGTGCTCGACGCGCCGCAACCGGTGGAACGTTTGCCGGGTTTCGCGCAGGGTCATGTCTCGGTGCAGGACGCGGCGGCCCAGATGGCCGCCAGCCTGCTGCTCGAAAACCGCAGCTGGGGCCCAGCCGACCGCGTGCTCGACGCCTGCGCCGCGCCCGGCGGCAAGACCGCCCACGTGCTGGAGCGCGCAAACGTGGCGCTGCTGGCGCTGGACGTGGACGCCCGCCGCTGCGAGCGCATCGACGACACCTTGAAACGCCTGGGCTTGTCGGCCGAGGTGCGCTGCGCCGATACCGCGCAACCCGCCACCTGGTGGGACGGCCAGGCCTTCGACGCCATCTTGCTTGACGCGCCCTGCACCGCCTCGGGCATCGTGCGCCGCCACCCGGACGTGCGCTGGTTGCGCCGCGCCAGCGACGTCGACCAACTCGTCAAGGTGCAGCGTGACCTGCTGGAAGCGCTCTGGCCGCTGCTCAAACCAGGCGGTCGCCTGCTCTACGCCACCTGCTCCGTGTTCCGTGCCGAAGGCGCCGATCAGGTGCAAGCGTTCCTTGAGCGCCACACCAACGCGGTGCATCGGCCCTCTCCGGGGCATTTGCTGCCGGGTTCAGCCGCCTCGGTCGGGGAGTTCAACGACAATCCGTTGGGAGGCCATGACGGATTTTTTTACACCCGCATCGACAAGGTTGCACCTTGACCGACCGCCGCGCTGGACGCGGTGGGCCGGTGGCATGAGCCCCCTGGCGGGCTTGGGCGGCTGGCGTGGTTTCGTCATGCTCTGGGTGCTCGTCTTCGGTGCGCTCGGCGCCGTCCAAGCCCAGAAACCTGCGGCGTTCCAGCTCAGCCTCCAGCGAACGCCAGAGGCGCTGTACCTCTCAGGCCGCCTGGACATTTTTCCCGAGCAGGTGGTGGAAGAAGCGCTGCTCAAATCCGTGCCCTTGTATTTTGTGTGGCAGGCCGATGTGTACCGCGAACGCTGGTACTGGACCGACCGGCGCATCTCCAGCGTCACCCGCACCCTGCGTCTGGCTTATCAGCCCCTCACACGCCGCTGGCGGGTCAGCTTGTCCAACGACGCTGCGGTGAACGCCGGAGGCGCCGGGCTGCAGTACGCGCTGCACCAGAATTACGACTCGCTGACCGATGCGCTGGCCGGCGTGGCTCGGGTCTCGCGCTGGAAGATTGCCGATGCCGCCCGATTGCCCATCGACGAAAACCACCGCGTCGAATTCGCTTTCCGGCTGGACTTGTCGTTGCTGCCCCGGCCTTTCCAGATCGGCCTGGGCAACCAGCCGGGCTGGACCATCGAGGTGCTGGACCGGATCAACGTGCCCAACCGGGTCGAGCCCGACCGGGCGCCGGCATCTGCTCCGGACCTGGGCGCACTCGAGGTGCCCGCCAGCGCCAGCGCGGGTGCAGAAGCGCCGGCACCCCCCCGCTGATTCCCGGCCCGCCGGCTCGGCTGCTGACTCCCCGTGAACACTCCAGACCCCATCTCCCCCTTGCGCAAACGACCGGGCGCCGTGCGCTGGGCCGTGGGCGCGGGTCTGGTGTTCATGACCGGCGTGGGCATGGTGCTGTTGTTTCTGCTCACCCTGGCCACGCGCAACCGAGCACTCTACGAACAGAACTTCGGCTGGCTGGTGGCGATCAACGTGGCGGTGGCGGGTTTTCTGCTGCTGGTCATCGTGTGGCTGGGCGTGCGGCTGGCGCTGCGGTTCAAGCGCGGCAAGTTCGGCAGCCGCCTGCTCATCAAGCTGGCCGCCATCATCGGGCTGGTCGGTGTGTTGCCCGGTCTGCTCATCTACACCGTGTCGTACCAGTTCGTGTCGCGCTCCATCGAGAGCTGGTTCGACGTGCGCGTGGAATCCGCCTTGAGCGCCGGCCTCAACCTGGGGCGCACCACGCTGGACACGCTCGCCGCCGACCTCAGCAGCAAAACCCGCGTGGCCGCCGAGGGCCTGGGCCGCACGACCAACTCGTCGGCCGTGCTCGCGCTGGAGCGCCTGCGCGAACAACTCGGCGTGACCGACCTGATCCTCTGGAGCGCGTCGGGCCAGGCGCTCGGCAGTTCGGGCCTCTCGCGCTTTGACCTCACGCCCGAGCGGCCCAGCGCCGCGCAGTTGCGCAGCGTGCGCGCCTCGCGCGTGGTGGCGCAGATCGAGGGGCTGGACGAAGGCGCCGACGGCGAACTGGAAGCGGCACTGGCCGCCAACCAGGCGCGCATCAAGGTGCTGGCCCTGGTGAGTCCGCCCAGTTTCGGGTTTGACGCCGAGCCACGTTTCCTGCAAGTGGTGGCGCCCTTGCCCGCTGCCCTGGTGGCCGACGCGCTGGCCGTGCAGGTGGCCAACCGCGAGTACCAGGAGCGCGCCCTGGCGCGCGAAGGCCTGCGGCGCATGTACATCGGCACGCTCACGCTGGCCTTGTTTCTGGCCGTGTTCGGCGCGGTGCTGCTGGCGGTGTTGCTGGGCAACCAGCTCATTCGCCCGCTGCTGGTGCTGGCCGAAGGCATGCGCGAGGTGGCCACCGGTGACCTGTCGCCCAAAAAATCGCTCACCTCGCGCGACGAACTCGCCGGCCTCACCCGCACCTTCGCGCTCATGACGCAGGACCTCTCGGACGCGCGCGCCGCCGTGCAGCAGAGCATGGAACAGGTGGACGCCGCGCGCGACAACCTGCAGACCATCCTGGACAACCTCACCGCCGGCGTGGTGGTGCTCGACCAGCAGGGGTGCCTGCACAGCGTGAACCCCGGTGCTGCGCGCATCCTGCGCACGCCGCTCAACGTGCACATGGGGCAACCGCTGGCCAGCGTACCCGGGCTCGAAACGTTTTCAACCGCGGTCCTGCAGCAGTTCGAGCGGTTCCTCTCCGACCAGACACCGCACGAAGGTGGCTACTGGCAGCAGTCGTTCGAACTCAGCGCCAACGGCACCACGCCGTTCGACGAAGGCATCACGCTCATCGCACGCGGCGCGCTCCTGCCCAACAACGAACGCCTGCTGGTGTTTGACGATGTGTCCGAAATGGTCTCGGCCCAGCGCGCCAAGGCATGGGGCGAAGTGGCGCGCCGTCTGGCGCACGAGATCAAGAACCCGCTCACGCCCATCCAGCTCTCGGCCGAGCGCCTGGCCATGAAGCTCGACGGCAAGGTGCAGCCCGCCGAGCAGGCCATCCTCAACAAATCGGTGCGCACCATCGTCGACCAGGTCGATGCCATGAAGCGGCTCGTCAACGAATTCCGCGACTACGCGCGCCTGCCCGCCGCGCAGCTGCAACCCGTGGACCTCAATGCGCTGGCGCGCGACATCCTCTCGCTCTACGACAACGCCGCCGTGCCCGTGCGCCTGGAAGCCGCCGACGACCTGCCCATGGCCCAGGCCGATCCGCAGCAGGTGCGACAGATCCTGCACAACCTGGTGCAGAACGCCCAGGACGCCATGGCCGGTGTGCCCGGTGCGCAGGTGCAGCTGCGCACGCGCCGTTCCGACTCCGGCCAGTGGGTGCGCCTGTCCGTGCTCGACCAGGGCCCTGGTTTCGCCGAGCACATCCTCAAGCGCGCGTTCGAGCCTTACGTGACCACCAAGGTCAAGGGCACCGGGCTGGGCCTGGCCGTGGTCAAGAAAATCATGGACGAACACGGTGGACGCGTGGACCTCAGCAACCGTGTGACCGAAGGCAAGGTGATCGGCGCGCAAGTGTCGTTATCATTCGCGGTTGCAAATTGACAACAAGCACCGAGGGAAACACACCGCGCCATGGCAACAATTCTGGTTGTAGACGACGAACTGGGCATCCGGGACTTGCTGTCCGAAATCCTGAACGACGAAGGTCACACGGTGGAGCTGGCCGAGAACGCGGCCCAGGCCCGCGCGGTGCGCGCCCAGTTGCGTCCCGACCTTGTGCTGCTCGACATCTGGATGCCCGACACCGATGGTGTGACGCTGCTCAAGGAGTGGGCCAGCACGGGCCTGTTGTCGATGCCGGTGATCATGATGAGCGGCCACGCCACCATCGACACCGCGGTGGAAGCCACGCGGATCGGCGCCACCGCCTTCCTCGAGAAGCCCATCACCATGGCCAAGCTGCTGAAGGCGGTGGACCAGGGCTTGAACAAGACACCGCCCAAGACCAGCAGCGTTGCAGCGCCGTTGCGCCTGAGCACCGGCATGGCCATGGACCTCACGGTGGAGGCGGCCATGACCGGCGGGATTGCGCCCGAGCCGGTGACAGACATGGGCCCGCAGTCCTCGCAGTCCTTCAACCTGGAAGGTCCACTGCGCGAAACCCGCGACGAATTCGAGAAGGCCTACTTCGAATACCACCTCGCCAAAGAGGCGGGTTCCATGACCCGCGTGGCCGAAAAAACCGGCCTGGAGCGCACCCACCTCTACCGCAAACTCAAACAACTTGGCGTGGATCTGGCGCGGAGCAAACGCAACGCCCTCTGAGTCTTGTGGCGCGGGAAAACGAGCGGCAGAAGCTGCTACAATCTCGCTTCTCTCAGGCCCGGTAGCTCAGTTGGTAGAGCAGCGGATTGAAAATCCGCGTGTCGATGGTTCGATTCCGTCCCAGGCCACCAAACTTCTCGCAAAAGCCCATCCAACGCGATGGGCTTTTTCGTTTCCGGGTCTGCCGCATCGTGCCGATCCGCCGGGGCTTGCCCCTCTCTCCGATTGGATGTTCCATGACCCATGTCTTGTCCGAGACGGATCGCGACGAACTGCTGGCGCGGCTCACACCCGCCCTCAGCACCCGCACCCTGCGCCACGTGGCCGAAGAGGCAAGGCTTGATGGTGAGAGTTTGAAGCAGGGTGTGGAGCGTTACGAGATCGACTACGCCTGGCAGGTGCTCGGGTCGCAGCGGCTGCAGGACGCGTGCCTCGTGGCCCTCGCTGCCCATCTGGGCGACGAGGTCAGCGAAACGCAGCGGGCTTGTGTCGTGGACATGTTGCAGTCTGCGGCCAGTGCGCAGCCGACCGACGCGCTGATGAGCTTTGACAACGACGTGCCCGAGCAGTTGGCCACGCTGTTGTGCACCTGGTTTGAACAGCAGCCGGTGCGGCTGACCGAAGCGGTCTGATCCTCGTCTGGGCTCAGCGCCAGCCGGGCGTCTTTTTCAGCACGAAGTTCATCACCGCATCGCCCGTTGCACGGCCTTCAGCGGGACGTCGGATGCCGCGCAGCTCCTGGCCGCAGCCGCTGGCGGTCACGTTGCCCTCCCACACCGCGTCCATGGTCACGCCATCGGCCGATTCATCCAGGTTGAATTCGCCGCTGGCCACATCGCCCGAGACCAAGGCCTCACGATCGTTGCCGTGGGTAGAGCGCTTGAGGTTGCCGCGCACGCTGCCCGGGTACTCGGGGTGGCGCTCGAACAGCAGGGCGCCGGTGGAGGTCGGCGATGTTTCGCTGCCTCCCACCTGCGGCCACAGCACGAGCTGCCACAGACCGTAGAGCTGGGCGGGCGCCATGTCGGCGGGCGCCGTGCAGACCACAGCGGGTGTTTGCGCCCAGGAGGGTGGGGCGCTGCACAGCAGCAGCGCTGCGGTCAGGGGTGCGGCATACCGGAGACCTGTCATGGTGCGGTGTCGGCCGCTTTGTGTGCGGCTTGTTCGGAGGCGCGTTGTGCGAATTCGGCGCGCAGCGCGCGCAATTTTTCGCGCGGGTCTTCCTTGGTGGTGGCCTGGTCGAGCGCCATTTCCTTGATGAAGCGACTCGCCTGGCCCGGGATGCTTTCGCGGCCTTTCTTGCGGCGTTTGAGCCAGCTCACGGCCAGCGTGCGCTGAGCGCGCGTGATGCCCACATACATGAGGCGGCGCTCTTCCTGCAGACGCTGCGCCATGTCCTCGGCCTGCGCATCGCTCTGGCCGGGCTCCTCGTCCATCTTGAACGGCAGCAGGCCTTCGTTCACACCGACCAGCATCACGTGTGGCCACTCCAGGCCTTTGGAGGCGTGCAGGGTGGACAGCGTCACGACGTTCTGGTCTTTCTCGCGTTCGCTCAAGGTCGAGAGCAGGGCGATGGTCTGCACCACCTCCATCAGGCTCTTGCGTTCGCTCTCCACCTGCACGCCCGCTTCGTCCTCGATCTGGCCGCCGCAGCGCCCGGCGACCCAGTCGCAGAAGTCCATCACGTTGGTCCAGCGCGCAGCGGCCACCTTCTCGTTGTCTTCGCTGTCATACAGGTGCTTCTCGTACGCAATGTCCTTGAGCCATTCGGTGAGGAAGCTGCGCGCGGCTTCATGACCCACCGTGTGTTTGGCGCGGTACTCCAGCTCGTTCACCGCGCGACCAAACTCGTGCAGCGTGGCCACGGCGCGCGCGGGCAGGGCGGTGCCCAGCGAGTTGGCAAACAGTGCTTCAAACAAGCTCAGCTTGTACTGCGTGGCAAAGCTGCCCAGCGCCTGCAGCGTGGTGTGGCCAATGCCGCGCTTGGGCGTGGTGGCCGAGCGCAAGAACGCCGGGTCGTCGTCGTTGTTGACCAGCAGGCGCAGCCAGGCGCAGAGGTCGCGGATCTCCGCCTTGTCAAAAAAGCTCTGCCCGCCCGAGACCTTGTAGGGAATCTGCGCGCGGCGCAGCGATTGTTCGAACGAGCGCGCCATGTGGTTGGCGCGGTAGAGGATGGCGAAGTCGCGAAACTCCTTGTGCGGCGAGTTCGAGCGCAGGCTCTGGATGCGCGCCACAGCGCGTTCGGCCTCGTGGTCTTCGTTGTCGGCGTCGACCACGCGCACCGGCTCGCCCTCGCCAAGGTCGCTCCACAGCGTCTTGGGAAACAGCTTGGGGTTGGGCCCGATCACGTTGTTGGCCGCGCGCAGGATGGCGCTGGTGGAGCGGTAGTTTTGCTCCAGCTTGATGACCTTGAGCTCAGGAAAGTCAACGGGCAGCTTCTTCAGGTTGTCCAGCGTGGCACCGCGCCAGCCGTAGATGGACTGATCGTCGTCGCCCACGGCGGTGAAGCGCGCTCGCTCGCCCACCAGCAGCTTGAGCAGTTCGTACTGCGTGGCGTTGGTGTCCTGGTACTCGTCCACCAGCACATGGCCCATCTTCTTCTGCCAGCGCTCGCGCACATCGAGGTGTTCGGTGAGCAGCTTGAGGGGCAGCGAGATGAGGTCGTCGAAGTCCACGCTCTGGTAGGCGGTGAGCCGCTCTTCGTAGCGGCCCATGATGATCGCGGTCACGCGCTCGTTTTCGTCCTTGGCCTGGGCCAGCGCTTGCGCGGCGTTCAGGCCCGCGCTCTTGAGCGCGCTGATCGCCCACTGCCAGCCGCGCGCGGTGGCCGCGTCGGTGGTGCCGCCGCAGTCCTTGAGCAGGCTGGTGATGTCGTCGGTGTCGAGAATGCTGAATTGCTTCTTCAAGCCCAGTGCTGCGCCGTCTTCGCGCAGCAGGCGCACGCCCAGCGCGTGGAAGGTGCAGACCAGCACCTTCTTGGCATCGCGCCCCACCAGCTGCTTGGCGCGTTCGCGCATTTCGGCCGCGGCCTTGTTGGTGAAGGTGATGGCGGCAATGCGGTCGGCCGCGAGGCCGGCCTGGATGAGGCGGCCGATCTTGTGCGTGATCACCCGCGTCTTGCCCGAACCCGCGCCAGCCAACACCAGGCAGGGTCCGCCCAGGTGGTTCACGGCTTCGAGTTGGGCGAGATTCAGGCCGTGGGACATGGGGGCAAAAGGGGCGGGCAGCGCAGCACAAACAGAGCGTTGGATCATACCGGCAGGGGGTGTCGCGGCGCGGGTGCCCCCGCCTGAGACAATCGCCCCGTGCTCAACATCCTGCTCGTCACTTTTCCGTTTTTTGCGCTCGTGTTCGCCGGTTTTGTGGCGGCGCGGCGCGGCATGTTGCCGCTGGATGCCATCCCGGGGCTCAACGGCTTCGTGCTGTACTTTGCGTTGCCGTGCCTGCTCTACCGCTTCGGTTCCACCACGCCGATTGCCGAGCTGCTCGACCCGTCGGTGGTGGGGGTGTACACGCTGTGCGCGCTGGTGATGGTGGCTTTTACGGTGGCCATGACCTTGAACGCGCGCATCCGCTGGAACGATGCCTCGCTTGGCGCGCTGGTGGCGGCGTTTCCCAACACCGGCTTCATGGGCGTGCCCTTGCTCGCGGCCTTGTTGGGTCCGCAGGTGGCGGGCACGGTCATCGTGACCATGCTGGTGGACATGGTGGTCACGAGCTCGCTGTGCATTGCACTGTCGCGCCTGGACGATGCCCAAGGCCACGGCGGGCAGGCCATGCTGGACGCGGGCAAGAAAGCGCTGCGTGGCGTGGCGGCCAACCCCATGCCCTGGTCCATCATCCTGGGCGCGGTGGCGTCGGCGTTGGCGTTCACCTTGCCCAAGCCGGTGGAGCAAACCGTGTGGCTGCTGGCCGACGCCGCGTCGCCGGTGGCGCTGTTCACCATCGGTGCGGTGCTCGCGCGCGCGCAGATGCGCTCCAGCCACCCGATGCCGGTGGCCGACTTTCTGCCGGTGGTGGTGATGAAGCTGCTGCTGCACCCGCTGCTGGTGCTGGCGGTCGGCAGCGCTGCGATCCAGCTCGGCGTGCCGCTCACACCGGCGGCGCTCACGGTGATGGTGCTGGTGGCCGCTTTGCCGAGCGCGAGCAATGTGTCGCTGCTGGCCGAACGCTTCGGCGCGGACAATGGGCGCATTGCCCGCATCATCCTGGTGACCACCGTGGCAGCCTTCTTCACGTTCTCCGCCGCGGTGTCCTTGATGACCTGACGCAGCCGGGGGACGTGGTGGTGCGCAGCAGACCGACCCCCGACTTTTTCTTACACTCCGGCCTCACGCCGGAAGGAACCCACCCATGATGAAAGCGCCCCGACCGGGCAATGAAGTTGAACGGCTGCACGCCCTGCGGGCCTTGCTGCTGCTCGACACCCCGCCCGAAGAGCGGTTTGACCGCATCGCGGGTTTTGCTGCCGCCGAATTCGACGTGCCCATGGCCATGGTCTCGCTGGTCGACGAAGACCGCCAGTGGTTCAAGGCGCAGGTGGGTTTGGCGATTTGCGAGACTGGGCGCGACGAGTCGTTCTGCGGCCACGTGATCCTGTCGCCCGCCACCATGGTGGTGCCCGACACCGCGCTGGATCCGCGCTTTGCCGACAACCCGCTCGTCACAGGTGAGCCGCATGTCCGCTTTTACGCAGGCGCGCCGTTGAGCCTGCCCGGCGGGCACGCCGTGGGCACGCTGTGCATCATGGACACGCAGCC
Source organism: Hydrogenophaga sp. (assembly GCA_021154985.1). Classification (GTDB taxonomy): domain Bacteria; phylum Pseudomonadota; class Gammaproteobacteria; order Burkholderiales; family Burkholderiaceae_C; genus Hydrogenophaga. The sequence goes on along the minus strand of JAJNQE010000037.1, from coordinate 2,385 downwards.
CCGCCAGATGGACCGCACCGACCTCGCCATCCTGGGCGCCTTGCGCGCTCTGGTGGTGGAGGAACTGCAGCGCAGGGAGGCTGCACCATGACCCAATTGCTCAACCCGCCCACCCACTGGATGCTGGTGGTGGAGCCCGACGCCGTGGTGCGCAGCACCGTGGCCTCGGTCGTTCGTGAACTGGAACTGGCCCAGGTGCACCAGGCCGCCAGCGTGCCGCTGGGCACGCAGGTGATGGGCGAGTCGGTGGTGGACGCGCTGGTGCTGTCGCTGGCCGACGCCGATGCCGCGCTGGATCTGCTCACCCGCCTGCGTGCCGGTGAATTTGCCAGCCGGGCGGACATCCCGGTGGTGGTGCTCGCGCCGGCCTGTGACGGGCCGCTGGCCTTGCGCCTGAAGCAGCTGGAAGTGCGGCGCTTGTTGCTCACGCCGTTCAAGATCCGCGACGTGGTGCAGACGCTGGAATCGCTGGCCCCTGAGGCGGCGCCCTCGCTGGACGAGCAGCGTTAAATCACCAACGGGTCCACGTCCACCGCAAAGCGCACCAGGCCGCGCGCCTCGGGCAGGCTGCGGCTGGCCAGCAGCACCGGCTGCCACGCCGACAAGAACCGCTGCAGCGCGCTGCGCGAAGCGGCTTCCACCAGCAGCTGGGCGCGTTCCACATTGGCCACGCGCTGGATGGTGAGCGGCACTGCCGGGTAGAGCACGACGTCTTCAAAGTGCGGCAAGCCCACGGCGGCCTGTGCCGCCGCGTTCAGGTAGGCCTGGGCCGCCTGCTGGGTGCGGGCGTCGGCTCGCAGCAGCGCCTGATGGCCGTAGGGTGGCATGCCGGCGCTCAAGCGCTCGGCCAGCTGCGTGAGCGCGAACGCGGGAAAGTCGTGCTGCTTGAGCGAGGCAAACAACGGGTGCTGCGGGTACCAGGTCTGCACCCACATCTCGCTGGCCGCGCTCTGCGATGCGTCGCGCCCGGCGCGCCCCGCCGCCTGCATGAGCAGCGCAAACAGGCGCTCGGGCGCGCGGTAGTCGCTGGCAAAGAGCCCTGAGTCGGCGTTGATGCTGGCCACCAGCGTGATGCGGCGGAAATCGTGGCCCTTGGCGATCATCTGCGTGCCCACCAGCACATCGACCTCGCCGCTGTGCATGGTGGCCAGCTGCACTTCCAGGCTGCCCTTGAGGCGGGTGGAGTCGGCGTCCATGCGCGCCACGCGGGCCGGTGTGCCGTCGGGTCGCTTCACATCGGCCAGCAGGCCGGCCAGTTGTTCTTCCACCTGTTCGGTACCGCGGCCCACGGGTGCGATGTCGAGGTTGCCGCACTCGGGGCAGGCGCGCGGCACGCGTTCGGTGAAGCCGCAGTGGTGGCAGCGCAGCGTGCGGTCGAGCTTGTGGAACACGCGGTAGGCGCTGCAGTGCGGGCAGGCGCTCTTCCAGCCGCAGTCGTGGCAGGCCAGCACCGGGGCGTAGCCGCGCCGGTTCAGCAGCACCAGACACTGCTCGCCGCGCGCGATGCGCTCGACCATGGCGGCCACCAGTGGCGGGGCGAGCACGGCGCCCTTGGGCTGGTGGTTCATGTCCACCAGCCGCAGGCGCGGCAGCGCACCGCCACCGATGCGCGCCGGCATGGCCAGGCGCACATAGCGCCCCTGGTCGGCTGCGTGCCAGCTCTCCAGCGAGGGCGTGGCCGAGCCCAGCACCACCTGGCAGCGCCCATCCTTGCCCAACGCGTCCGTCTCCACCTTGCCCCGGTACACCGCCAGATCGCGCGCCGAGTAGCGTGCACCTTCCTGGCTCTTGTAGCTCGGGTCGTGTTCTTCGTCGACCACGATCAGCCGCAGCCCAGGCAGGCTGGCCAGCACGGCCATGCGCGTGCCCAGCACGATGCGCGCCTGCCCGGTGTGCGCCGCGAGCCAGCTGGACAGCCGCTGCGCAGGCGTCATACCGCTGTGCAGGCACACCACCGCACCGGCGCCGCACAGGGGTTCGAAGCGTTCGCGAAAACGCGCCTCAAGCTGCGGCGTGAGGTTGATCTCCGGCACCATCACCAGCACCTGGGCGTCGGCGTGCGCGGCCAGCGCGCGTTGCGTGGCCTGCAGATAGACCTCGGTCTTGCCGCTGCCGGTGGCACCGAAGAGCAGCACCGGCGCCTGCGCCGTGGCCAGGGCGTCCAGCGCCTGGCGTTGTTCATCGCTGAGCTGGTGGCCATCGGCCACCTCGCCAGCGGGCGCCCCGGTTTTCGCACCGGCCTTGGCGCGCCGCTTGAGTCGGCGCGCCAGTTGCTCGTGGCTCAGGTCGCGCAACTGCGGCGGCAGCGCGGCCAGGGCCACCTCGCCCAGGCTGCGCTGGTAGTAGCGGGCGGCAAACTGGACCAGCTGGCGCCAGCGGTCGTTG
>JAJNQE010000020.1 GCA_021154985.1 Hydrogenophaga sp. | reverse complement strand
CGGCGTTGTTGAGCCCGTTGGCAACGAGGGCCTTGGCTGCGCCGTACTTGCCCTGGGTCACCATGTCGCTGGAGAGCGAAACACCACTGGTCTCAACGCTGAGGTGGGCACTGTTCTGCAAATCGCTGCTACTCAGGGTCGCCGTGGTCAAGCTGTTCGCGCCGCGCGCTATCGCGTGTTCGCTGCTGGAGAGGATGCCGCCTTTCAGGTCCGTGTTGCCCTGGACCATCACCTGGAATCCACCATCACCGGCGCGCAAACCACTTTGCTCCACCACCGAGGCATACGCGCTGTCGATCTGGGTCTTGCTCGCGCTCACGCTGCCATTCATGGAGTTGCCGTAGCCAATCGAACCGCCGGACTGGCTGCTCTTGTCGTTCCATTGGCTGCGGTCCCGCAGGCTCTCGATGAGCAAATCCCCATCCACCTTGGCCTGGATCTGGCTGGCCTGGACCACCGCGCCGCGCAGGGTGGTGTCACCGCCGGATTCGATCTGAACCAACTTGCCCGCTTCGATGCGGGTGTTGCTGTGGATGACTTCTTCACCGTCTCCCGCGCCTTTGGCCGATTGCGCACTTGCACTGAAGGTCAAACCGCCGATCCCATAACCCACGCTGACGCTAGCACTGCTGCTCTCGCTGCGGTGGCTCTCCTGCACGGTGTTCACGGCCGCTTGCAAGATGACGTCGCCTTCAGCACCCAACCGCACGGCATCGCCCGCCTTCACATGGCTCCCCTGAATCAGGATGTCAGATTGTTCGCCCGCGCCGCTGGCGATCATCCGGATGTCGCCAGTTGCCGTGAGGTTAGAGCCTCGCGCACCGTTGGCTTGACGCTCTATGACGCTTTCACTGCGGCTAGCGCCGATGCTGATATTGACGCTCATACTGGGGTCCTCAGAACCACCCTCTGCGCCGGAACCCGTACCCTTCACTACGCCGTAGACCTGCAGCCCTGCAGCGGCCATGCCAAGGGCTTTCATGCGGCCGCTTTCAGTCTTTTCGGTGGCTTCGATGGTTCGCGCGAAGCTTTCGCCAGCTTCCATCATCGCGCCGCCTGCGCCGATGCTGATGCCGCTTTGGCGGGTCTTCTCTTCCGTGCGGCTGCGCTCGCGGGTGCGCGCTTCGACGATCTGGATGTCTTGCGCGATGACGGTGATGTTGCCGCCTGTCTGGGTTTGATCGGCTTGCCCGGTGACTTGCTCGTGGGGTGGAGGCGCGATCGCGGGTGCGCCTGCGGCGATCACATCGGAGCCGGTCTGGCGGTAGTGCCTCCCCGCGACGATGGCCACGTCGCCCGCGATCGCACCCACGGTGGAGGCGGCCGTGCCAACACCCTCGCGTTGCTGGTCAGTGCTCTGCTGCTGACTGCCCAGCATGAAGCCTCCGCCGCTGGTGAGCAGGCCACTGCTCTTCTCCTCACGGAAGTTGGTGCTGCTCGATGTGGTCTGCGCGGCGCTGATGTGCACGTCACGCCCGGCTTGCAGATACGTGCCCTGGTCGCTGATGACGTTGCTGCCTTGCACGCTGAGGTCTTGCCCACCCCGGATGTCCACGGTGCTTGCGCCGAACTGGCTGGCCAGGGCGTCGCTGGTGTTGACGGTGCTGCGGATGGTGACGCTGCCGCTGGAGAGGAAACCACTGCTCTCCTTGTGGTGGGCGTCGGCGAAGTCCAGGGTTTGTTCACCGGCGCGGATGTTCACGTCGCGTCCGGCCTGGGCGCTGAGATCGCCCTGGGCCTGCACGCTGGCCGCGCGGGCGCTCAGATCGCGCCCTGCTTGCAGGGTCACATCGCCACCGACTTCGATGCGTGTGCCAACCTCTTCACTGCGCGTGGTGCGCTGGCGGTTATCGGCATTCCAGTGCAGGTCGTCTGTGGCGCTGGTGCGCACGGTGTCCATGTCCAGATCACGCCCGGCAGTGATAAGAACGTGGCTGTCCGTGCTGTCGCTGCGGATGTCCGCAGCGGTGAGGGTGACATCACGCCCGGCCTGGGCCAGGATCACACCGGCCTCGCCGCTGACGGTGAGACGCGCCTGACGGTCCACGCCGGTGCGTTCGAAATGGTTGGTCTGGGTGTCGTCGCCGGAGATCAGTTTCCTGGAGGTGCTCGTGGTGGTGGTGCTTGTTGCGCTGCGCGTGGTGCTGGCGATGTCGAGGTCGCGCCCGGCATTGAGCACGATCGCGTCCTCCGCTCGGATGTCTCCGCCCCGTATGCCGATGTCGCGTCCGGCGCTGAGCACGGCGGTGTTGCCGGTGATCTTGCCGCTGTGTTCGATGTCGCGCCCGGCGTTGACCTGCACCAGTTGCCGCCCGGTGATGGTGCCGCTGTTGAGCACGTCACCGCTCATCTTGATCTGCACGCTGTTGCCGGCGATGAGCGCGCCGCTGGGACTCAGATCGCCCGCGCGCGGGGCCAGGTACACGCGTGGCACCAGGACTTGTTCGGTTCTACCGTCGGGCAGGGTGACCTCCTCGGTCACGAGCCAGACGATGTCGCTGGTGAGCGCGGCCATCTGCTCGGCGGAAAGCGCGATGCCCGGGCGCAGTTGTTGTGCGTGCGCGAAGGTCAACCCCGCATTCATGAGCGCGAGGAACTGCGCTTCGTCGTCGCTGTAGCCTCCCAGGAAGCGCTGGCCGGTGAACTGGCCGACCTGCTCGCGGATGAGGCGCTGCTCGTAGAAACCGTCGCCCAGGCGTTTGTGCAGGTGGTCGGGGTCGAGCGCCAGGGCGCTCAGCAGGTAGTCCGAACCGAGCCACTGGCGCAGGTTGGTGAACCGGGGATCGGTCTCGATCAGGTAGCTGGACTGCGGAGGCGCGGGCTGGAACAGCGCACTGGCCGGCGCCAGGGCGGGAATGGCCTGGCCACCCGCGCTGCGCGCCACGTTAATCGGCGCACCGCGCTCCTCCACGGCGTGGTAAGGACTGTAGTAGTAGAAGCGATCGGCGTTGTTCCATTCGCCATCGTCGTGGAACACGCTGAGCACGTGTTGGCCGCTGAGTTCGGTGCGCGCGATGACGTCGGTGCCTCGGTTGTCGACGGCGACACCCTGCACCTTCAAGGCGCCACCGGCGAGGATCTCGCTGTTGTGGTTGAGCAGCTCGGTGCCGACCTTGAGCGTCATGTCGCCACCCGAGACGATCTGCCCGGGCGCGCTGCTCACCACGCGCGGGTTGTAGTCGGTGCTGTTGGCATCGATCACGACCCAGTCGTTGAGGGTGCGTGCGCTCACGCTGGCGTTGTAGGCCGTGATCTTCTGGTCCAGCGCGTTGAGCACGCCGGCCCTGTAGGCGTTGTACTGGGCCATCTGCCGCTGCCAGGCCATGTATTGGCTGTATTCCGGGGCCGAGCAGTTGTCGCCGCCGCAGATCGGTCCCGTGTACACGGGCGCGGGGTCCGGAGGCGTCACGCCAAAGCGTGACCAGATGGGATGGTCGTGGGCGTAGGTCTCGACCGCCATG
>JAJNQE010000007.1 GCA_021154985.1 Hydrogenophaga sp. | reverse complement strand
CATGGGCGGCATGGGCATGTAATTGCTCCTTGCCTGAGGGCGCATGGCGGCGTTGCAGCCGCTTGCCGTGGCGATGCCACTGTCAGCGCGTCTGCGCCTTGCCCTGCACCCTCATGCTGCGTCGGACCACATCACTGTGGGCTGACGAACTCCCAAGAAAAAACCCCGCGAGGCAACTCGCGGGGTTTTTTCATTTCGTCGTCAGTCTTCGGTTTTTCGCCCGCCCAAAGCGTGGGCGCCTGGGCTGACCGGACGGCGATTTGCTGACGCGAAGCGGCTGATGAGCCGTCTGGCCCACCGGGGCGCCCACGCGCTCCAAGCCAAAGAAATCAGCGCATCAAGGCTTCCAGCTTGATCGTGTCAGCCACAAAGGCCCGAATGCCCTCAGACAGTTTTTCGGTGGCCATCGCGTCCTCGTTCAGGGCAAAGCGGAAGCTGGCTTCGTCGTGCGTCACAAAGGGGATGTCCATGCCCTTGGCCACCTCGGCATCCAGCGCACGGCTCAGTGGGGCTTCGCTGGCGGCCAACTGGGCCAGCAGCTCGGGGCTGATGGTCAGCAGATCGCAACCCGCCAGCGCCGTGATCTGGCCCACGTTGCGAAAGCTCGCACCCATCACCTCGGTCGCAATGCCGTGCTTCTTGTAGAACTCGTAGATGCTGCGCACCGAGCGCACGCCCGGGTCGTTGGGGCCGGCCATCGCGGCTTCATCCCAGCCCGCGCCGGCCGACTTCTTGTACCAGTCGTAGATGCGACCCACAAACGGCGAGATCAGCTGCACCTTCGCCTGACCGCAGGCCACGGCCTGGGCAAAGGAGAACAACAGCGTGAGGTTGGTGTGGATGCCGTCGCGCTCCAGCCGGGCCGCGGCCTGGATGCCTTCCCAGGTGGCAGCGATCTTGATCAGCACGCGGTCCACGTGCACGCCCTCGCCCTGGTAGAGATCGATGATGCGGCGGGCGCGGGTCACGGTGGCTTCCGTGTCGAAGCTCAGGCGGGCATCGACCTCGGTGGACACCCGGCCAGGAATGAGCGCCAGGATCTCGCGGCCGAAACGCACCAGCAAACGGTTCGTCACCTCATCAAGACTCTGTGCACCGTGCTTCGCCACGGCGTCTTTCAGCAGGTGCGCGTACTCCGGCTTTTGCACCGCCTTCAAGATCAGCGAGGGATTGGTCGTGGCGTCCTGCGGCGCAAACGCGGCGATCTGTTTGAAGTCGCCGGTGTCGGCCACCACGGTGGTGAATTGTTTGAGGGCGTCGAGCTGGTTCATGCCTGGCATTATCGAACAGAGCAGGTAATAAAATTTCATCCCTTGCTGCCACCAGGTACTTCCATGCTCGACCGGATCAAAGCCTCCCTGCCCTCGCTGGCGCCCGCCGAGCAACGCGTGGCCAAGCTCGTGCTGCTGGACCCGCGCACCTTCGCCGGGCTGCCCGTCTCCGAGCTGGCCGAGCGCGCCCACGTGAGCAAACCCACGGTGGTGCGCTTTTGCCGCAGCATGGGCTACGACGGCTTGTCCGACTTCAAGCTCAAACTGGCCGGTACCGTCAGCGAAGGTGTGCCCTTCATCCACCGCAGCGTGGACGTGGACGACAAGACCAGCGACGTGCTGGTGAAGGTGATCGACAACACGGTGGCGGCGTTCCTCAAGTACCGCAACGACGCCTCCAGCCACGCGATCGAAAAGGTGGTGGACGTGCTCGTGGCGACCTACAAAAATCGCGGCCGCATCGAGTTTTATGGCGCGGGCAACTCCGGCATCGTGGCGCAGGACGCACAGCACAAGTTCTTTCGCCTGGGCATCAACGCCATCGCCTACAGCGACGGCCACATGCAGGTGATGAGCGCCTCGCTGCTGGGCCCCGGCGACTGTGTGGTGATCGTCTCCAACTCCGGCCGCACGCGCGACCTGATGGACGCGGCCGACATCGCGCGCAAACACGGTGCCACGGTGATCACCATCACCACCAGCGGCACGCCCCTGGCACAAGCCGGCCACATCCACCTCTCGGCCGACCACCCCGAGGGCTACGACCGCTACAGCCCCATGACCTCGCGCCTCATGCACCTGATGGTGATCGATATCGTGGCCACGTGTCTGGCACTGCGCATCGGCGGCAACAAGCTGCAGCCGCTGCTCAAGGAAATGAAGAACAACCTGAAGAGCAAGCGCTACGCCTGAAGGCGCATGCCCGTCTCAGGGGGCGGGCGTGAAGGACTTGAGTTCACTGACCGTGTGGCTCCACAACTGGCCACCCCGAAAGTCTTTGTACTCTGTCTTCACCACACGGCCGATGGCGGGCGCGTACCAGCGCACCTCGCTCATGCGGATGGCACCCGACCAGGTGACGCCGTTGATCCAACCCTCCGATTCGATCTTGAAGCTGTCGAACTCACCAGCGGGGGTTTTCAGCTTTTCGCGCGCCACCACTTTGACGTCGAGATCGATTTTGCTTTTGCTGTTGTTCGGGGCCTCGCCCACGAAGCTGGATTTCCACGCATCGCCCACCACCAGCGGAAACTTGAAACCCGCGGAGGGCGGATCAAAACGGGTACCGCTGGCGCCCGAGACAACGGTCGCCAGATCCAGCGTCAACACACTTTCGATCTCGGGCGGATTGCGGTTGGGACGAAGGTTCTTGCTCTTGATGTGCGTCTGGTCCACCGAGGTGACGGTGACCGTCTCGTCAAAGCTGCGTCGGTCGGTGCGCTGCTCAACCGCATAAACCGCCACATCGCCCACCTTCATCACGGGCCGGCTCGCCCCGTCGGCCTGTGCCCACACGCTGAAGGACGCACATGCCACGCCGATCCACCACAGTTGTTTGACCATGCTGCTCTCCTCTGGGGTGCATGCACAGCGCCAGCCCACAGCAGGCCCGCCAAGCCGTTCGTGCACAGAGGCGCAGCATATCCAGATTCGGTCATCACGGCACTCCCCCATCCGGGGGAATGCCCAGCTTGGCTCAGAGCCGGCCTTCCTCCACCGCGTGGCAGGCAATGCGGACGCCGCCCAGGCTCAGCAGGTTGGGCCGCTCGCTCCTGCAGCGGTCGTTGGCGTGCGGGCAGCGCGGGTTGAAGGCGCAGCCGGTGGGCGGGTTCAGCGGATTGGGCACTTCGCCCGAGACCGGCGTGCGCGCGCGACCCGTGTCGTGCATCTTCGGAATCGCGTCCAGCAACATGCGCGTGTAGGGGTGGCGCGGGCTGTCGAACAGCGTGTGCTTGGGCGCCAGCTCCACCAACCGGCCCAGGTACATCACACCCACCTGGTCGCTCACGTGGCGCACCACGGCGAGGTTGTGGCTGATGAAGAGATAAGTCAGACCCTGCTGCCGCTGCAGGTCTTTCATGATGTTGAGCACCTGCGCCTGCACGCTCACGTCCAGCGCGCTGGTGGGCTCGTCGCACACCAGAAACTCGGGCTGCGTGGCCAGGGCACGCGCGATGGAAATGCGCTGGCGCTGCCCGCCACTGAACTGGTGCGGGTACTTCACGCGGTCCAGTGGCGACAGGCCCACCGACTTCAGCAGGTCGTCCACCCGGTCGCGCAGCTCAGCCTCGTCGGTCACGATCTCGTGCTCGCGCAGCGGCTCGGCCATGATGTCTTCCACGCGCCAGCGGGGGTTCAGGCTGGCGTACGGGTCCTGAAAAATCATCTGGATGCGCCGGCGCAGCTTGCGGCCTTCGGGCGTCTTGAAAGCAGCGTGCGCGTCCTGCCCGTCGAACTCGAAACCGCCGCGCGTGGGTTCGTAGAGGCCTACCAACAAACGCGCCACGGTGCTCTTGCCGCAACCCGATTCCCCCACCAGGGCCAGCGTCTGGCCGCGCGGAATGTCGAACGACACGCCGTCGACCGCACGCAGGAGCTGTCGCGGCTGACGCTCGATCACGCGGTTGAGCCAGGGCGCCGACACATCGAAGGTCTTGGCGAGATCGGTGGCGCGCACCAGCGGCGCGGCCGTGGCCGCAGCCAGGGTGGCGGCGGACACGTCGGCATGTTTCTGCGCGGTTTGCGCCTTGCTGGTCTGGGCCTGCACGGCCCGCTCGAACATGTCGGCGCTCATGCGGAGACTCCTGCCGTGGCGTGCAACCAGCAAGCGGCGCGCGTGGCGCCGGCGGTCTGCAGGTCGGGTCGCTCCACGTGGCAGCGGTCAAACACCTTCTCGCAGCGCGGGTTGTAGGCGCAGCCCGCCGGAATGGCGTTGAGACGTGGCATGGCGCCGTCGATCTGGTGCAGGCGTTCGCGGTCCACGCTCATGTCGGGAATGCAGGCCATCAGGCCTTTGGTGTAGGGGTGGGCCGGATGGTTGATCACTTCGTGCACCGGGCCGATCTCGGCAATGCGCCCGGCGTACATCACGGCCACGCGGTCGCAGGTCTCGGCGATCACACCCATGTCGTGCGTGATCAGCATCACCGCCGCGCCGCGCTGTTTGCAGATGGTCTTGAGCAGCGTGATGATCTGCGCCTGGATCGACACATCGAGCGCGGTGGTCGGCTCGTCGGCCACGATGAGCTGCGGCTCGGCCGCCAGCGCCAGTGCAATCACCACGCGCTGGCGCATGCCGCCACTGAACTGGTGCGGATAGTGGTCAATGCGCTGCTCGGCCGCCGGAATGCCGGTGTCCTTGAGCAGCTCGATGGCACGTTGGCGCGCCTCGGCCTGCGTGACCGGCAGGTGGGTGGTGATGGTCTCGATGAGCTGGCGGCCCACCGAGTACAGCGGGTTGAGCGAGGTCAGCGGGTCTTGAAAGATCGCGCCGATCTTGCGTCCGCGCACCTTGCGCATTTCTTCATGGGGCAGGTTGTCGATGCGCTGACCCTGCAGCAAAACTTCTCCCGAGGCCACGCGACCCGGCGGCTCGAGCAGGCCGATGATGGACGCGCCGGTGAGCGACTTGCCCGCGCCGGATTCACCCACCACGCCGAGGATTTCACCCGGTGCGATGTCGAAGGAAATGTCGTCGAGCGCGCGCAGCGTGCCGCGGCGGCCGGGAAACTCGACGACGAGGTTCTTGACTTGAAGGAGGCTCATGTTGTTATCGGAGTCGCGGGTTCAACGCGTCGCGCAGCCAGTCGCCGAGCAGGTTCACGCTGAGTGCGATCAGCACCAGCATGGCGCCGGGGAAAATGGTGATCCACCACTCGCCGGAGAACAGATAGTCGTTGCCCACACGGATCAACGTACCCAGGGACGGAGAAGTGGGCGGCGCGCCTACCCCCAGGAAAGAGAGCGTGGCTTCGGTGATGATGGCCGTGGCCACCTGGATCGTGGCCAGCACCAGCACCGGACCCATGACGTTGGGCAGCACATGGCTGCGCATGATGCGCAGCGGCGCCACACCGGTCACCCGAGCGGCCTGCACGTATTCCTTGTTGCGCTCCACCAGCGTGGAGCCGCGCACCGTGCGCGCGTACTGCACCCAGCCGGTGAGCGTGATCGAGATGATGAGCACGCCGAAAGCCAGCGCCTCGTGTGCATTGGGAAACAGCGCTCGGCCCACGCCGGCGATCAGCAGCGCCACCAGGATGGCGGGAAACGACAGCATCACGTCGCACAAACGCATGAGCAGGCTGTCGACCCAGCCGCCCAGAAAACCGGCGGCCAGGCCAAACGACACCCCGATCACCACCGAGAGCACCACCGAGGCCAGGCCCACCGCCAGGGAAATGCGCGCGCCATACATCAACGCCGAGAGAATGTCCCGGCCCTGATCGTCCGTGCCCAGCAGGAAGTTGCTCGATCCCTCGGGGCTCCAGGCCGGCGGCAGCCGCGCGTTGGAGAGCTCCAGCGTGGCCAGATCAAACGGGTTGTGTGGCGCAACCCACGGCGCAAACACGGCGCAGAAGATGCAGATAAACGCAATCACGGCCGCCACGATGGCGGTGGGTGAGGTCCGGAAGCTGTGGCCGACATCGCTGTCGAGCCAGCGGTGCAGAAGAGAAGTCAACGGGAATTCCTTGAAACGCAACGAGTGAAAGAGCGCCAGGCCAGGGCTCGCGAGGGTCCGGCTCCGCCGGCCCCAGCGTGCGTCCCCCCACCGGGGGGAAGCCGCCGCAGGCGGCGCAGGGGGGGCTTTCTACTTCACAGACATGTATCGGAAAGGCATGAAGTTGTCTGCCACCTGGACCAGGGTCACGTTGCTGGCCACGCCCCAGGCGAGCGCCTGCTGGTGCAGCGGCAAATGCCCGATGTCGTCAGAGTGCAGCTTGAAAGCCTGCTTGATCAACGCGTCGCGCTTGGTTTTGTCGGTTTCCGACTGGATCTGCACCGTGAGCTCGTCGAGCTTGGGGTTGCAATACGCACCCAGGTTGAACTGGCCGCTACCCTTGTCGTCCACACAGCGCATCAACGCGTTCAGCGCGTTGTGCGAATCGTAGGTGCCCGGGGTCCAGCCCAGCATGTAGAAGCTGGTGTCGCGCTTGAGGATCTTGGGGAAGTAGGTGCCCTTGGTCTCGGCCTGCAACAGGATCTTCACGCCCACGCGAGCCAGGCTTGCGGCCACCGCCTGGCAGATCGCTGCGTCGTTCACATAACGGTCGTTCGGGCAATTCATGGCCACCTCGAAACCGTTGGGGTAGCCGGCCTCGGTGAGCAGTTTCTTCGCCGCATCGGGGTCGTACGGCAAGCGGGTGTTCATCGACTCGTCAAAGCCGTTGATGCCGGGCCCCACCATCAGCGCCGTGGGCTTGGAGGCGCCGCGCATCACGGTGCGCTGGATGCCGTTGATGTCGATCGCCTGGTAGAAGGCCTGGCGCACGCGCTTGTCCTTGAACGGGTTCTTGCCCTTCACATTCGAGAACAGCAGTTCGTCGCGCTTCTGGTCCATGCCGAGAAAGATGGTGCGCAGCTCGGGGCCTTGCATCACCTTGCTCTTGCCGCTGGCGTTGATGCGCGCCACGTCTTGCAGCGGCACCGGCTCGATCACGTCCACCTGCCCCGAGAGCAGCGCCGCCACGCGCGTGGAGTCGTTGCCGATGGGCGTGTACTCCACATTGATCACATTGCCTTCGATCTTGCCCCAGTAGTTGCCATTGCGCACGAAGCTGGTCTTGATGTTGGGCTGTCGCTCGCGCAGACGGAACGGACCGGTGCCGTTGGCGCGGAACGAGGCCGCGTTTTCGATGCCCTTGCGCCGGTCCACCGGACGCGTGGCCTGGTTTTCTTCGGACCACTTCTTGTTCATGATGAACAGCAGCGAGAGCACGTCGGGCAAGATCGGGAACGGGCCCTTGGTTTCAATCTCGACCGCGAAGTCGTTGACCTTGCGAATCTCCTTCACGTCGTTGGTGTAGCTCTTCATGTCCGAGCCTTCACCCGAAGCGCGCGCAAAGGTGAACAACACATCGTCTGCGGTGAAGGGCGCACCGTCGTGAAACTTCACGCCCTTGCGCAGTTCGAAGCGCCACACGCTGGGCGAAGTCTGCTTCCAGCTGGTGGCCAGCGCGGGCACCAGACCCAGGTTGCGGTCACGGCCCACCAGCGGCTCGTACACGTTGTTCGTCACGCTGAGCTGCAACGATTCGTTGAGCGAATGCGGGTCCATGGAGAGCGCATCACCCTGGTTGCCGATGCGGATGGTCTGGGCCTGTGCCGAGCCCATGGCGAACACAGCGCCCATCACGAGACCCGTGATCATCGACTTGTTGAACTTCATGCATCGCTCCTTGCGTGGTTGGAAACTGGGGTGGTGGATTGCGCGGCCTTGGCGTGGGCCTCGGTCAGCGGCATGCCGTGTTCGATCAGGCCTGCGTGCAACGCGGCGCCCAGGGGCAGCACCTCGTCGTTGAAATCGTAGCGGCTGTTGTGCAGGTAGCAGCCGCCCATGCCGCTCTCCAAGCCCTGCCCCAGGCGCAAGTAGGCGCCGGGTTTCGCTTGCAGCATGAACGAAAAATCTTCGGCCCCCATGCTGGGATCCATGTTGCGGTCGACATGGTCGTGGCCCAGAAGCTTCTGTGCCACATCAGCCGCAAAGCGGGCTTCGGCAGGGCTGTTGATGGTGGCGGGGTAGATGCGTTCGTATTTCACGTGGGCCGCTGCACCCAGCCCCAGCGCCACGCCGGAGCACACCTCCTGCAGGCGCTGCTCGATCAGGTTCTGCACTTCGGCATTGAAGGTCCGCACCGTGCCCACCAGCGTGGCCTTGCCCGGCGTCACGCTGAAGGCGCCCATGTCGCCGGCCTGCATGGCGCAAATGCTGATGACCGCGCTGTCGATCGCGCGCACGTTGCGCGAGACGATGCTCTGCACGGCGGTGATGATGTGGGCCGACACCAGCACCGGGTCCACCGTCTGGTACGGGTGCGCGCCGTGACCGCCCTTGCCGGTGATCTCGATGGTGATGCGATCGGCCGAGGCCATCATCGGTCCCGGATTCACGCCCACCGTGCCCGGCTTCATCTGCGGCCAGTTGTGCATGCCATAAACCGCCTGCACCGGAAAGCGCTCGAACAAACCATCTTCGATCATGGCCTTGGCTCCGGCAAAACCTTCTTCGCCGGGCTGGAAGATCAGCACCGCCGTGCCGTCAAACTGCCGCGTCTCGGCGAGGTAGCGCGCGGCGCCCACCAGCATGGTGGTGTGGCCGTTGTGACCGCAGCCGTGCATCATCCCGGGCTTGGTGGACTTCCAGGCAAAGTCGTTGTGCTCGGTCATCGGCAAAGCGTCCATGTCGGCACGCAAGCCGATCATGCGGCCGCTCTCGCGGCGCTGACCATGAATCACCGCCACCACGCCGGTCTTGCCGATGCCGGTGTGGATCTCGTCCACCCCACACACCTTGAGCGACTCCACCACGCGCTGCGCGGTGTAGTGCTCTTCAAAGCCGATTTCGGGATGCGCGTGCAGATCGCGTCGCAGCGCGGTCAGCTCGGGGTGGAATGTCGCGATGTGCGCAAACGCGCGACCGTGGGCCTTGATGCGAGAGGTGAGCATGTCGGGTGGGGTTCAGTGGCCGCCGGATTTTTCAACGCGCAAACGGGGGTCGACGGCGAAATACAGCAAGTCCACGATCAGGTTGATCACCACGAAAATCAGCGCGATCAGGCACAGGTAGGCCGCCATCACCGGAATGTCGGCAAAGGTCACGGCCTGGATGAACAACAGCCCCATCCCGGGCCACTGAAACACCGTCTCGGTGATGATGGCAAATGCGATCAGGCCGCCCAGTTGCAGACCCGTGATGGTCATCACCGGCACCAGCGTGTTTTTCAGTGCGTGGCCGAAGTGCACCGCGCGGTCCGTCAGACCCCGGGCCCGTGCGAACTTGATGTAGTCGGTGCGCAGCACCTCCAGCATTTCGGCGCGCACCAGCCACATGATCAGCGTGAGCTGGAAGATGGCCAGCGTGATGGCGGGCAAGGTGATGTGCAGCCAGCCTTTGGCGGTGAGCAATCCCGTGGACCACCAGCCGATTTGCACCACATCGCCCCGACCAAAGCTGGGGAACCAGCCCAGGTTCACGGCGAACACCAGGATCAGCAAGATGCCGATGAGGAAGGTGGGCAGTGAAACGCCAAGCAGCGACACGGTCATGAACACCTGGCTCAGGAAAGTGCCTCGCTTGAGCGCTGCATACACCCCCATCGGAATGCCCACCGCGAGCGCCAGCACAGCGGCCACTGTGGCCAACTCCAGCGTGGCCGGCAGGCGCTCGGCAATCAGGCGCGACACCTTGGCGCCCTGGCGCAAGCTCAAACCGAATTCGCCCTGAACCGCATTGGCCAGGAAATGCCAGAACTGCACGAAGAACGGTTGGTCCAGGCCCAGGTCGGCGCGCAGTTCGCGGACCTGCTCGGCTGTGGCGTCTTGCCCCAGCAAAAACACCACCGGGTCGCCCACGTACTGAAACAACATGAAAGCGATCAGCGCGACGCTGACCATGACGATCACGGCTTGCGCCAGCCGCCGGAGAATGAATGCAAACATCGTGGGAAAAAATGAAAAAGGGTCGCACCGCTGGGTGAGCGACCCTCTGCCTGTTATGTGAACAAGGGGCTGAAATCAGTTTACCTTGATCAGGCGCCAGTCCAGCCGGTTGTCGGCGCGGTGCACCACGCTGATGTTCTTCTTCATCGCCCACGGAATCACCTGGTTGTGCAGTGGAATGTGCGCCACATCTTCGTTCTGCAGCGCCAGGGCTTTGGTCAGCAACTCGGTGCGCAGTTTCAGGTCGGTTTCCTTCTTGGTGCGTTCCACCAGGGCGTCCATCTGCGGGTTGCTGTAGCGGCCCACGTTGTAGTTGCCGTCACCACCGGCGCCCACCGAGCGCACCAGCGACTGCAGGCTGTAGAGCGCATCGAAGGTCGGCACACCCCAGCCCAGCATGTAAATGCTGGCTTCATACCGCTGGATCATCGGGAAGTAGGTCACCAGCGGCAAGGTGCGCAGCTTGGCCTTCACCCCAATGCGCGCCCACATGGCGGTGACAGCCTGGCAGATCTGCTCGTCGTTGATGTAGCGGTTGTTCGGGCAGGCAAAGTCCACCTCGAAGCCATCCTTGTAGCCGGCATCGGCCAGCAGCTTTTGTGCGGCGGCCACATCAAAGGGATAACGCTTGTGCACCGCTTCGGTCCAGCCGTTCACCTGCGGCGCCACCAGCGCACCGGTGGGCTGGCCCAGGCCGCGCAGCGTGACGCGGGCGATGGTGTTCATGTCGATCGCCTGGTAGAGCGCCTTGCGGACACGCTGGTCTTTCAGCGGGTTCTTGCCCTTGATGTTGCTGCCCGGCAGTTCGTTGCGGAACTGGTCCATGCCAAAAAAGATGGTGCGGTTCTCAATGCCGTCAATCACCTTGAGCGTGCCTTCGGAGCGCACACGCGGCAGGTCTTGTGGGCTGGGGTCGAGCACCAGATCCACCTCACCCGAGAGCAGCGCGGCCATGCGCGTGGCCACCGCCTTCACCGGCGTGTAAATCACCTCAGTCACGTTGCCTTCGGCCTTGCCCCACCAGTTCGGGTTCCGGGTGAGCACCAGTTTCTGATCGGGTTGCCACTCTTTCAACACAAACGGGCCGGTGCCATTGGCGTTGCGGTGCGCAAAGTTTTCGTCTTGCGTCTTGATGTCTTTGGGCGAGGTCGAGTTGTTCTTCTCAGCCCAGGCCTTGCTCATCATGCGCAGCTCGGTGAGCTGGTTCAGCAACACCGGATTGGGATCTTTGGTGAAGATGTCGATGGTGTTCGCATCGACCTTGACCACCTTGTCGATACCCTGCGCGTAGATGCCGAAGTTCGAGGTCTTGGTCATCGCGCGCTCAATCGAGAACACCGCGTCGTCGGCCGAGAAGGTGGCGCCATCGTGGAACTTCACACCGGTGCGCAGGTTCAGGCGCAACTGCGTGGGCGTCATCTGCTTCCACGCCGTTGCAAGCACCGGTTCGGGCTTGAAGGTCTTGCTGTTGTAGTACACCAGCGACTCGTACACCGACGCGTGAATGCCGTTGGCCAGGGCGTTGTTCTGCGAATGGATGTCCCAGGTCGGGATGTCGCTGGCGCTGGTCCACTTGAAGGTCTTGGCGTGCAGGCCGCCAGCGGTTGCAGCGAGTGCCACCGACAAAGCGGCAAGGCGGAAACTGGAAAAGTTGGAGTGCATTGAAATACCCTGATCAGTGATGACGATCACGGACTATGCAACAAACGTTCCCGCTGTCGCTCCGGGAGTAACCCGCATCGCGAAGCTCAATTCCCCCGAGGCACTTCAGGGTTTTGTTGCGTCTGCGGGCTCCAGCGTCAGAGGGCCATACCAGGCCGTGAGCGCGCTGCGCGTGTTGTCGGTGTCGGTCATCAGCGCCACCACCCGCAGCGGTCCGGGCTCTTCGCCAAACGCCAGCCGGAAATCGGCCTGCACGTCGCGCACATGGTTGCGCCACACCCCGATGTCGCGCGTGCCGCTGTCGAGCACCATTTTGCGGATGCGGTCGGTGCGCGGATTCACCACCACGGTGCCCGGCGTTTCCCGGTTGCCCCACACGTACACCAGCGTGGCGTAAGGCAGTTCCTCGCCGGTGAGCAAGCGGCTCATCTCGGAAAGCCGGTGCATCTTGGGCGACCAGCGCGTTCGGTCACCCTCAAAACCCAACACAATCCCCACCGGCGAATCCGAGGCGTCTGCCGCGGCAAGATCGGCCCCTGCAGGCAGCGCATCCACCCGCCACGCGAACGAGATGCGCCCAGGCTGGGCCAACAGCGGCTCAAACCGGCGCCGCAAGATGCTCACCGAGTTGTCTGCCTTCACGCGCAACGCCGGCCGGGCCGCCACCTCCACCGGCTCGAACAACACCTGGCGCTTGCCCGGCAAAGCAAACGGCTGCCATCCAAACGCACTGGGCGGCGTGGTCAACAGCTGCCCCACCACTTGATTCAAGGCACGTTGCTGCGCCGTGACCGGCGCATCGCCGTCAACCTCTGCGCGCTCGGCCGGCGCCGAACAAGCCACCAGCCCAACCAGAACCACCCAGCAAGCCAGCCGCCGGCAAAACGCAGACACGCCATTCAGCGGAGTGGGAAGTGGGACGAACAAGCAGTGCAACATACTTTAAAAGATGTAAATACAACCTGTCAGCTTGGAGATTTCCAGCTTTTTATTAGTATTTTTAAACTACATTTCCAAGCTGAAGCTTGCCATCAGGCTTCCGCGACAGATGCCGTCTGGCGTGTTCAAACCACTTCAAAAATGGAGGACTCATGTTCAAAAAATTCCTGGCCGGTTCGCTGGCACTGTTCATGGCGGCCAGTTTCGCCGCCGTCGACATCAACAAAGCCACTGTGGCCGACCTGGACAGCATCAAAGGCATCGGCCCCGCCACATCGGCCAAGATGCTCGACGAGCGCAAAGCGGCGCCGTTCAAAGACTGGGCAGACTTGATTCAGAGGGTACCCGGCATCGGTGACAAACGCGCAACCAAACTGTCAGCCCAAGGCCTGACTGTGAACGGTGACGCGTTCAAACCTGTGGTGAAGCCAGTGGTGGAGAAAATGGCCAAGGAGAAGAAGCCGGTTGAAACAAAGCTTGCTCCGCCGACCAAGTAAACGCACTGGAAGCCTCACAAAAAACCCACCGTGTTGCCACGGTGGGTTTTGTTCTTCATACCGCCGGGCAGACCGAGATTTGATCAATACGCGGTACGTCTCAAAAGTCACTTCAACGTGAAGCGTGCCGTCCCTTGCTTGCCAGCGACCTCCACCACAGCCACAGCCTTGGTGCCAGGCTCGACCTTGAAGGCGCCGATAGCTTCGAGCTTGTCGCCGGCGGGCTTGAGTTCGATCTCCTGCTTCTCGGTGCCGGTCAGCAGCGTCACCTTAGCCGTAGCCTTGGAAACATCTGTGGCCTTGCCGTGGTCGCGCAAGTGCAGTTGGATCACAGTGGGCTTGGCGACCAGTTCGTAGTCGACGTCCTTGACTTCGACCACGACTCCGCCATGCAACGGCTTGTGCTCGTGCGCGTGGTCGTGCGCCTTACCGTCTTTTGCTCCGGCGGCAAGGGCAGAGCTGGCGAGCGCCAGGGTGACTGAGGCAAGGAAGGCTTGGGTCTTCATGAGAGTCCTTTAGGTGTGGTTGACATAACAGGTGACTGGTCAGAGCGCCTCGGCGTCCTTGTCGTTCATCAAGGCTTCTGCCGGTTTGCGGCCGAACAGCCAAAACATCGCGGGCGTGAGGAAGGTGTCAAGTAGGGTGGAGCTGATCAGACCGGAAAAGATGACCACCGCCACCGGGTGCAGCACCTCGGTGCCAGGCTGCTCGGCCTCGAACAACAGTGGCGCCAGTGCGAACGCGGTGACGAGCGCGGTCATCAGCACCGGGCTCAAGCGTTCCAGCGACCCCCGCATGATCATCTTCTGGTCAAAGTTCTCGCCCTCGAAGCGCATCAGGTTGATGTAGTGGCTGACCTTCAGAATGCCGTTGCGCACCGAGATACCTGCCAGCGTGATGAAGCCCACCAGCGCCGCTACGCTCAACGGCTGGCCCGACAGCCACAGGCCAAGCACCGCGCCAACGAGGGCCAGCGGAATGTTCACCATGATCAGCGCTGACAGCACAGCCGATTTGTAGCGGCTGTAGAGCACCACGAACATCAACGTTAGCGACACGATAGACAACAGGCCGACCAGACGCGAGGCCTCCTCCTGGGCTTGAAACTGGCCGCCCAAAGTGATGAAGTAGCCCTCGGGCAGATCGGTTTCAGCCACCACTTTGCGGATGTCCGCGACGATCTCGGACAAGGCCCTTCCTGACGCGTTGGCCGACAGCACGATGCGCCGCTTGCCGTCGTCCCGACTGATCTGGTTCGGGCCGTCGCCGTCCTCGATGGTGGCGATCTTGGACAGCGGAATGCGGCCGTTCGGCGTTTCGATCAGGATCTGGCCAAGGCCATCGACCGATCGCGCCGATTCCGGCAGTTTCACCACCAGCGCAAAGCGCCGGCTGCCTTCGACGATCTGCGTGATCTTCTCGCCTTCGACCAGCGCCTGCAGCGCGTTGAGCACTTGGGGCGCGGGCACGCCGTACTGTGCTGCAGCCGCATAGTCGATGCGCACCTTGATCTGCGGCGCCAGCACCTGCTTCTCGATTTGCAGGTCAGCAATGCCGGGGATCGTGGCCAGCTTCGCGCGAAGCACGTCAGCTTGGCCGCGCAGCGCATCGAGGTCCTCGCCAAAGATCTTGATCGCGATCTGAGAGCGGACACCCGACAACATGTGGTCAATGCGGTGCGAGATCGGTTGGCCGATCTCCAGCGCCGCCGGCAGGTTCACCAGTCGCGCCCGGATGTCGGCCTTGATCTCATCCATCGTGCGGGTCAGCTCCGCAGTGGGTTTCAGGCCCACGTCGAGCTCGTTGACGTGCACACCTTCCGCGTGTTCATCCAATTCCGCCCGGCCGCTTCTCCGCCCGACGTGTGTCACCTCGGGCACCTGCTTGACCAGCACTTCGGCCTGGCGCGCGAGCGCAGACGACTCCGTCAGCGTGACGCCAGGATTCAGGCGCAGGCCGATCAGCAGCGTGCCCTCGTTGAAGGGCGGCAGGAAAGTGGTGGGGAAAAACGGCACTGCTGCGGCTGCCACCAACACGGCGGCACCAGCAGTTGCCATGGCCACCTTCGGCCGATCAAGCACGCCTTGCAGGCTGCTGCGGTAACGCGCTTTCAACCAGGCCAAAACCTTGGTGTCGCCGTGGTCAAGGTTCTTCATGCGCGGCAGCAGGTAGAAGCTGAGCACGGGCGTCACTGTCACGGACACGATCAACGACGCCAACGTCGAGACAATGAAGGCAACGCCCAGCGGCGCGAACAGCTTGCCTTCCAGCCCCGGCAGTGCAAACAGCGGGATGAAGACAAGCACGATGATGATCGTGGCGTACAGAATGGCCGATCGCACTTCCATTGTTGCGCGCGCCACGATCTCGATCGGGTGCAAGCGGTGGTCTGGATGGCTGGCCCGGTCGGCCTTCAGCCGCCGTAATACGTTTTCCACGCCGACCACCGCATCGTCGACCAAGCCACCGATGGCGATGGCCAGACCGCCAAGAGTCATGGTGTTGATCGACAACCCGAAGTACTTGAAGACCAGCGCGGTAATAAAGATCGACACAGGAATGGCCGTCAACGCAATGACGGTCGGCCGCAGGGTTCCCAGAAAGAAGAACAGGATCACCGCCACGAAAATCGATGCGCCGATCAGCTTGCCCTGCAGCGTGGTGATCGACGCTTCAATGAAGCTAGCCTGGCGGAAGGTCACACGCGGCGCTTCCATGCCGGCTGGTAATGAGGCGTTCAACCCCACCAGCGCTTCTTCGATGGATTGCGTCAGCGCGATCGTGTCGGCGGTGGGCTGCTTCTGAATGCCGAGGATCACGGCTGGCTTGCCCTCGTAGCCGGCATCACCGCGCTTTAGAGCCGCAGCGAAGGTGACCTCCGCGATCTGGCGCATCAAGATTGGTTGTCCGTCCTTGGAGGTCAATGCCAGGTTGTTCAGGTCTTCCAGGCGTGATGTGCGGCCCAGGTTGCGGATCAGGTACTCCCGGCCATTGAGCTCCAGGAAACCGCCCGAGGTGTTGGACGAGTACCCCTTCAACGCGCCTTCGAGCTGGTCGTGAGTGATGCCCAGTTCGGCCATGCGCGCGGTGTTGGGTTGCACCTGAAACTGCCGCACTTCACCGCCGATCGGGATGACCTGCGCGACACCCGGGACAGACAGCAGCCGAGGCCGCAACACCCAGTCGGCGTATTCACGCACGGCCATCGCGCTGATCTTGCTCGGATCGACCGGGATCGCAATCTGCATGATCTCGCCCATGATCGAGCTGATCGGGCCCATGCGCGGCACCACGCCCTCGGCAATGCCTTCTTCCATCGACGACAGCCGCTCCGACACCAACTGCCGGGCGCGAAAGATGTCGGTGCTCCAATCAAAGGTGACGTAGAGAAAGGACAGCCCAGCCGAGGAGGTCGAGCGCACCGACTCCACACCGGGCAGACCGTTCATGGTCGTCTCCAGCGGAAAGGTGATGAGCTGCTCGACCTCCTCGGCAGCCATGCCGCCAGCCTCGGTCATGATGGTGACGGTGGGCTTGTTGAGGTCGGGAAAAACGTCCACCGGCGTGGTGGACAGCGTGAATGCGCCGTAGGCCATCAGCACGACACTGGCGATGATCACCAGCAGCCGGTTCGGCAGGCTGTTATCGAGAAGCCACTTAAACATATCAGCGTACCTGGTTGATCAAAGTGGCGCCTTGCGTCGCAACGCGGTCGCCGGGTTCGAGCCCGGAGGTGATCGCGGCAGTGACGCCGTCCAGCGGCTCGGTTGTGACGGTGCGCGGCTCGAACCGTTCCGGCGCTGTCTTGACCCAGACGATGGTCTGGTTGGCCGGGTTTTTCATCAGTGACGCCACCGGCACCGCGATACCTTTGACTTTGTCTTTGGTCTGCACGAACACACGCAACGGCTGGCCGACGGCCAACTGATTCAGTGCGCTGCCCTGCGCTCGGAAGGACAAGGGCAGTGCCTGCTCCCGCAGGCTGCGCGCAGCACCGACGAAAGTCAGTGGCACCCGCTGGTCGCCCACAGCCATCGTCGCACCACCGATGTTCGATGCGATCGCGGCGTCGAAGGCCAGCGCCTCAATGCGCAGCCGAGAAGGGTCGACGATCTCGAAGATGAGTTCGCGTGCATCCACCACCTGGCCTGCCACCACGTTGGCCGAGGCAATCACACCAGACACCGGTGCCAGCAGCGCCTCACGGTTGGACAGACCACCACCGACAGCAGAAATGCGCGCCGTCAGACTGGCGGCTTCGCTTTCAGCCGCTTCGATCTCCTTGCGCGGCACCGTGTCGGCCAGTTCCTGCAAGCGCGCGATGCGCTTGTCGGCCAAGGCCTTTGCAGCACGCAGCTCGGCAAGTTGCGCGGCTTGGTTGGAGCGTTCGATCGGTGCCGTTGATGGGACGACGTAGGCAAGTACCTCGCCTTTGCGCACTGTCTGTCCGGGGTCGGGCAGACCGCGCGGCCCGGGCTCGATACGACCAGCATTGAGCGGCTGCACTTTGCCGCCCGCGTTCGGGTCCATCAGCACCTTGGCGCTGAGTTCCACCGTGCGCGGCAGTTCAGCCGCGACGGTGACTGCGGTGCGCACGCCCAGCTGGCGCTGTGCGGGCTTGGGCAAGAATACGCTGCCGTCAGGTTGGCGCTGCGGACCGCTGGCGCTGGGCGCTGCGAGTGCATCGCCGTGGTCATGGCCTTCACCGGCATGGGCGGGGGACAGCGCGGCCAGGGCGAACCACAGCGCCAGACTGGAGGCGATCAACGGGCGCTTCATGCTGCACCTCCTGCACGGACGCTGCGAGCGCCCATCAAACGACGTCCACCCCAAAACAGCATGGCCAAAAACGCCACGCCGCCGGCAGCCCAGCCTGCGTATTTTGTCCATCCATTAGCCGCAGCAGCCTCCTCGGAGCGCGCCTCCTCGTGAATGTCGAGTTCACCAGCCAGCAAGTCGGTCTCACTGCCTGCGATGACTGTTGCAGCAACAGACAAAACGCCTGGCTTGGGCTCGTCGGGCAGCACGACTTCGTATTCGTCTTCCCCCTGTTTTTCGGCCATGAACTTCACACCCCCGATCTCAAGCTCGATCTGCGCACCACGAACTGGGCTGTTGTCGGCAAAGCGGTCCAGGTACAAGGTGATCTGCTTGCCGCTGAGTATGCCGACCAGTTCGAAGGTCTCAGACACCGCCGCAAACTTCGGAAGCGCTTGACCGACGGCTGCAGGGGCAGCGTCACCGTGGTCATGGCCCTCGCCTGCCCAGGAAGGAAATACGACGAGGAGCGCCACAGCGAGCGGTGCGGCTGGAAATTTAAAGAAGTTCATGAAAAGGTTCCTGAAAGATTCAATGAGAGGCATCAAGGACACGTTCTTTGGCCGGGACTGAGGCGTTATTGAGGAAGCAGGCCAAGGGCCTGGCGCCATGCGGAGATTGCCGCAGCGAGTTCGATGCGCGTGCGCGCCGCTTGACGGTCGGCCTCGGCGGCTTCGGCCTCGATGCGCAGGCGCGTCGGAAGGTCGGTTTCTCCAAGTCGAAAGGACTTGTCGAAAAAGCCGCGTGATTCGCGGGCCAGTTGCGCACGCCTCTGCGCGGCCTCCAGCTGCGTGCGCGAGGACTCCACCCGCACACGCGCTGCTTCCTGTTCAGCAGTGAGACGCTCACGTTCAAGGGACAGCTGCGCCTGTGCTTCCGTCGCTTCAGCGCGCGCGTTAGCTCGTCGGGCATCAGAGCGCGGGCCAGCGCCGAAAGGGATGCGAATGCCCAGCGTGATGGTGTTCTGGGACGCCTCGCTGCGGGCTCCACGGTCGCGCGTCGTGGCCAGCATCAGCTCGGGGTTGGCACGCGACTGGCTCGCGATCAATGCGAAGTTACGCTCGGCCACCGCTGCACGGTCCCTGAGCTCTTGCAACGCAGCGTGGGCTTCAAAGTCCACCACCACCGCGCCTGGATCCGGCTCGGCCAGTGCGTCGCCTGTTTCTGACAAGGCGAGTGCCACCCCAGCGAGTGCACGCAGATACTGTCGAGCCGCTGCAAGACTGTTCTCAGCCTGAGCCAAGCTTGCTTGCGCGCTGGCCACAGCGCCGTCGGCCTGGTGCTGGTCCGCGCGGGCCAGATCACCGGCCCTCGCGCGGCGAGCCACGTCAGCGGCAATCAGACGGGTGTTGCCGAGTTGATCGCGGGCAGTCCCGACCTCGATACGCGCACGCTGCCACTGCCACCAAGCATCGCGAACAGTAGCAGCGACGCGCAGTTGCGCCGCATCGGCGCGGCTTTCGATAGCTGCACCTTCAG
This sequence comes from Hydrogenophaga sp., assembly GCA_021154985.1. GTDB lineage: Bacteria > Pseudomonadota > Gammaproteobacteria > Burkholderiales > Burkholderiaceae_C > Hydrogenophaga. Next base: position 1,690 of record JAJNQE010000007.1, on the reverse strand, counting down.
CTACGGCCAGCGCTGCGCTGCCACCGCGTTCTCCGGGCAACCACAGCGGCACGGCGATGCCGATCTCGACTTCGCGCGCCCCTCGGTTGCTACCCAGGCGGTCAGTTTTGTTTGAGAGTTCGAGGGCCGCCGGCTGCGGCGTCCACGACTTGGCGGCATTTCGCTGCGCGCCAGCAGCCTCGCGCCTCGCCTGCAGCGCAAGGGCTTCGGGCTGGCGGGTCCAAGCTGCGTCGAAGATTTGACGCAAGTTCAGTGGGCCTGCAGCGGTTTCTGCACTGCCGGCTCCCACAACCGTGACAGTTGCAGCGGCCCCTGGGACAACTTGCGCCAGCGCGATCGTGCCGAAGAGGGTCGCAGCGGCACCCACGGTGGCTTTTGTCAGCCAAACATTGATTCGAGTTCTTGAGTTCATCCGATTCTCCAGTGTTGAAAACAACTCACAGGAGATCGGCAAGCGGCAACCAAAAGGTCACGTCGTGCCTGAGGGCACCGCATGCATGCGGCACGCACTCACGCGCGAACGGGCTTCAGAAGAGGAGAAGACCCGCCTCGCCGATCAGGCGAGGGGTTCCCATTTAGGACGTTCGGGTCGGGCAGGAAAGTGCAAACCAAAGGACTCGGCGAGCCTCACATCCGGCGAAGCAGTCGAAATTGCGTTCCTTAGCTCCGCAGGCAATTTCAACATCATGCCGACTGTTCCGTGGCAATGACCACAGTCCAAATCCAAGGCTGGGGGCGTGTTCCCGTCGCCAACATACAAATCAACACCTGGCCCGGCAGTCGGATTCGCATCCTCGTCGTGCTGATGTTCATGGTGCCCGAAAGGCTCGGCACTTATCTGTGTTTCATGTCCGCAATATGGCGCCACCGCCGCCCAGCTGAGCTGGAACGGCAGGAAGACAAGTAGAAGTATGAAGAGTATTTTTCTCACTAGGCGGAGTGTAGCGTCTCCGGTGTTTGCTTCGTCACCACATTGGCGTCTAAACCGTGGGGGTTTATCAATCCCATCCAAGCATGCGCCTCGAAGCGTCTGCACAACCTCCGCGCTGACACGAGGAGTGCTACGGAGTCGGCGCTGATTTATTCATTTCAAGCCGCCAACTCGCGCAGAGCTGACCCGCTGGACGCGATGCAAACGAGGCCGCGCAACATTTGACGCCAGTTCGGCGATAGCGCGGCGCTTTGGCACAGGCGCAAATAAAGCCGCTGCAAGAAGGGCACTCCCTTCTTGGTGATCATCCGAAGCAGCCAGCGGATGTTGTAGCCCGCCGCACACAGCACAGCGTGCAGCCGGTCACCTTGCTCGCCTTTGAGATGACAGCGGTCCATGCCGTGATCGGCTTTCAGGTGCCCGATGATCGGCTCGATCGCCTGCGCCGCTTGAGCCGCTTTCTCTCTTGCGTCGTGAGCGTCTTCAACTTGCCCCGGTGCTTGATGGCCACCGTCGGGTTGTCCGCATCCACGCCCCGGTAACCCAGGTCGACATACGCGGTGACTGGCTTGCATCCCGTGTCCTGTATCAGGATGGTGACCTGCTCCAGTTGCTCTCTAGTCGGCCCTGATTTATTCAGATTGACGCCAAGGCCACACGCGGTGTTGACCTGGTGAGTGCGTGAACAAGTGGCTTGTGGGGCATCCGAGACCAGTTCGGCGATAGGCCCACGATCTGGCACAGGCGCAAGTAAAGCCG
>JAJNQE010000004.1 GCA_021154985.1 Hydrogenophaga sp. | reverse complement strand
GGGGACGCGGCGCAGGCCCTGGGCGTCGAGCCGCAGCACCTCGGCGCGCGGTGGGAGTGCTGCGGCATCCCAATCGCTGAGCACCACACGCCGCAGACCGTCGCCCAGGTCATGCAGGGCCGGGCGGTGGGTGTGGCCGTGAATGAGGGTCTGGGCGCCAGCGGCTTGCAGCGCGGCGCGCGCGGCTTCGGCGTCCACATCGGCCCACAAGCTGGGGTCGTTGGCTGTGCTGCGTTTGCGCGCTTCGCTCTGTTCGCGCAGGTCGCGGGCGATGGCCGTGCGCTCGCTCAGCGGGCGGGCCAGAAAGTCGCGCTGCCACGCGGGTTGGCGAACCTGCTGGCGAAAACGCATGTAGTCGGTGTCGGCCAGGCACAGTGCGTCGCCGTGGCTGAGCAGCCAGTGCTGGCCAAGAAATTCGAAAGTGGTCGGGTCGCTCAGAGCCTGCATTCCACAGGCTCGCAGGCCTTCAGCGCTCAGCAGAAAGTCGCGATTGCCGGCCATGAAGTACAGCGGCGTGTGGCGGCTGTAAGCCTTGAGCGCGTCGGCGCAGTTGCGCCAGAAGGTCTGGTCGGGGGTGCCTGCCGAAGCGAGCACATCGTCGCCCACCCACACCTCGAACAAATCGCCCAGGATGAAGAGGGCATCGGCCCGTTCGGACACGGGTCGCTGCAGGAACGAGCGCCAGACGTCAAAGGTTTTGGGCTCGCCCGGTTGCAGGTGCAGGTCTGAAATGAACTCGACCGCCTGCCAGTGCGCGGGTGCGCGCAACAGGTCAAGGCGGTCGGGGAGGGGCGGGGTGGTGGGGGCGGACATCAGAGCAGGGACTGCCGGGGGCCGAGCCCCCGGGATCACAGCGCGACGGCTTTTTCGATCACCACGTCGTCCTTCGGGACGTCGTCGTGGAAACCTTTGCGGCCGGTGGGCAGGCCTTCGATCTTCTTCACGATCTCCGCGCCCGAGATCACCTTGCCGAACACGGCGTAGCCCCAGCCTTGCGCGCTGGGTGCGGTGTGGTTCAGAAAGCCGTTGTTGGCCACGTTGATGAAGAACTGCGCGGTGGCCGAGTGCGGGTCGCTGGTGCGTGCCATGGCCAAGGTGTAGGTGTCGTTCTTCAGGCCGTTGTTGGCCTCGTTGTTGATGGGGGCGTCGGTCGGCTTCTGGGTCATGCCGGGTTCAAAGCCGCCACCTTGCACCATGAAGCCGGGGATCACGCGGTGGAACACCGTGTTGTTGTAGTGGCCCTTGTTCACGTAGGACAGGAAGTTGGCCGCAGACAGGGGCGCTTTTTCGGCGTCGAGTTCGACGGTGATGACACCGTGACCGGTGATATGCAGTTCGACTTGGGGGTTGGCCATGGTCATTTCTCCAGGGTGGCTTTGAGGATGGTGATGGGGGTTTTGGGCACGTCGGTGGGGAACGGGCCACCGGCGCCGGTGGGCGTTTCCTTGATCTTGTTGACCACGTCCATGCCCGAGACAACTTTGCCGAAGACGGTGTAGCCGTAGAGCTGTGCGGCGTTCACCAGATTGGCTCGCGGCACGTTTTCGTAGACCTGCCCGTTGTACTCGAAACGCGGCACTGGATCGCCCGGCGGGATGATGGTTGGGTCCAGAAACGCGTTGTCTTTGACGTTGATAAAGAACTGCGAGGAGGCCGAATTCGGATCGTTGGTGCGCGCCATGGCCACCGTGCCCACGGTGTTGCGCGGACCACCGCGCTGCAGGGCCGCCTGGCCTTCGTGCGCCACGGGCGCGCGGGTGGGTTTCTGCTTGTAGCTGGCGTCAAAGCCGCCGCCCTGCACCATGAAGTTGCTGATCACGCGGTGGAAAACGGTGCCGTCGTAGTGCTTGTCTTTCACGTACTGCAGGAAGTTCTCGACCGTCTTGGGCGCCTTGTCGGGGTAGAGCTCCAGCACGATGTCGCCCATGGAGGTGGTGAGCTTCACGCGGGGTGCGGCGGGCTGCGCCGAGGCGGGCAGCCAGGCCAGGGAGGTGGCCACAGCGAGGGCGGCGAGCACGCCGCGTCGCAGCGGGTGGGGGGTGCGTGTGGTCATCCGATGGTTCCTTCGAAAAAGATGGTCCAGCGATCGTTTTCGCGGATCCAGTATTGGCGTTTGGTGACGCCGCGGGTCTGGCCCGCGGCAACTTCGCCGAAGGTGACGACGCGGGTGTCGTCGGTGTCGTTCCACCGCAGGACCGACAGGTCCTTGATGGCGAGCTCGCGCGGGCCGGTGCTGCGCAACTCGCCCTCCACACGGGGCCACCATTGAGCCAGATCACGCCCCTGGTTTGAAAAGCGGCTGGAATAAAACCCTTTGAGCTCGGCCAGATTCCCTTCGCTGCGGCTGCGGCGCCAGGCTTCGAGCACGCTCTCAAATTGCACCCGGTCGCTGCTCAACGCGTCGGGTTGAACCCATTGCAACTCGGGCGCGATCACCACCGGCGTGGTGCGGATCTGCACCGTGCCCAGCAGGCGCTCCAGATCGGGGTTGGAGAGCACCACGCAGCCGTCGGACGCCTGCGGTGCGCGCACGAACTGGTCGCTGGGTGTGCCGTGCAGCCAGATGCCGCTGCCGGTCTTGCCGCGTTGCACGTCGAGCGGGTTGGGGTAGTTGATGGGCAGGGCGCCCACGCCATACAGATCGGGCAGGTCGGCCGGGTTGAGGTTGCTAGTGATGTAGTACACGCCCAGCGGCGTGCGCTTGTCACCTTCCACCGATTTTTCGATGCCCGAGAGGCCCACCGAAATGTAGAAATCACCCACCAGCTTGAGCTTGGGCTGGCGATCATCGCCCGGACTGGAGCGCGCCGGATTGAGGTTTTCAAACAGGTACAGCCGCGAGCGCGATGCATCGATGGCGATGGCGTGGCGGCTTTGCGGTGCCAACGCGAGGAACTGGGTGGGGATGCTGCCCTCGGGAGGGCGTTCGGTCAGGGCCAGCAGGCGGCGGCGCGATTCTTCCCGCAGGGTGGAGAGTTGCTGGCTGGCGGCCAGGGCCTTGGTGTCGGGCACATCACCCAACTGGCGCACCGGTCGCGCCTGCAGGCTCAGCAGATCACCGTGCACCAGGTGCGCGAGCTGAAAGTTGGGGTGATCCTTGACCAGCCGGTCGGCCAGCGCGAGCGCTTCTCGGTGTTGGCCCTGGCTGATGAGCTGGTAGATCCCGATCAAGCGCGCTTCTGCCTGACCGAGCAGGGGCTTGACCTCGTTGAGGCGTGTCTGCGTGAGGCTGCTGGTTTCCAGGCCCGATGGGTTGGCGGGCACCTGGCTGCGGGCAGCGTCCTGGACGCGCGCCATCGCCTGGTTGAGCAGCGAGGGCTCGGTGGCGTCGAGCGATTCACTGGCGCTGGTCAGGCCGCGGTCTGGTCGGACACTGTCGATGCCCACCGCCAGCAGCGCGGCGACCGCCACAGCGCCCAGGGCCCACACCACGCGCCGGTTCGCACCCAGGCCAACGCCGGGTGCCCCCGGAGGCACACCGGCATGACCGCGCTGGCCCATCCTCCGACCCGCCATCAAGAGCCCGTGGATTCGCGCACGATCAGCCAGCGGTTGCCGCTCTTGACCATGTCGAGCGTCTTGCGACTGGTGACGTTCAGGGTGTCCGAGGTGTAGTCCTGGCGGAAGCGGGCCGTGGCCTTGTCACCTTCCACGGTGACTTCCAGGTTGCTCACGTCGACCCCGATGCGGGCGCGCGGCTCGATGCGGGCGCGGCGGTCGGCCTCCCAGGCCTTGCGAGCCTGACCGCCGGGCGGCGCGAAGCTGCTGGCGTAGGCGCCGAGGTAGCCGCTCATGTCTTTGGACGACCATGCCCCGGCCCAGGTGCGTACGGCGGCTTCCACCTCGCGCTGGGCATCGGCCGCCCCGGCTGGCGCGACGGGTGCTGCAGCAGGTGCTGCAGCGGGAACGGCGGGCTTGGTCGCAGCAGCCACCGGTGCCGCAGGTGCCGGGCTGGCCGGTTTGGCCGTGGCCGAAGCGGCGGCCACCGACGCGGCGGCACCCGGGCGGGTATCGGCTGCGAACAGGTTGCGGATCAGGCTGAGCTTGGGCGCCACAGCGGGGTTGGTGCCGTCGAGCTGCAGGGCCTTGCTGTAGGCCTGGCTGGCCAGCTTGGCGTATACATCGCCCAAGTTTTCGTGCGCGGTGGCGTAGCTGGGGTTGGTGCGGATCGCCATTTCGAGCGCAGCGCGCGCCTTGTCGAACTGGCTCTGGCCGGCATAGAGCACGGCCAGGTTGTTGCAAGGCTCCGGCAGCTCTGGGTAGTCTTCGGTGAGCTTGCTGAAGGTGGCAATCGCATCTTGCGTCTTGCCGCTCTCGGTGAGGATCACGCCCCTGAGGAAGCGCATCTGCGGATCGCGCGCCTTGCCCACCAGGTACTGATCGGCCTTGGCCAGGGCCTCGGCCAGTTGGCCGCTGCGCAGCAGGCGGTTGACTTCGGCGTAGTCCTCGGTTTGCGCCCAGGCCATCGATGTGCCCAGACCCAAGGCCAACACCACCGCCAGGCGACGCAGGCGCGAGGCCATGCCGGAGCGGGCCACGGAAGAGGCGGTACCACGCAAAGTGGTTGGAAGATTCACAGGGTGGGACATGGGACCTCGGAGAGCGAACCTGGGCCACCGAAAGACGGTTGCATCCAGCGACACGTTGATCGAAGGCCCGGCGCTGCATGGCACGCTGCACCGGGCTGGATATACTGACGGATTGTATCTGAGGGGTCTGTTTCTCATGGCCGATCCGGACCGCCAGCAGCACCCCGCGTGGCCTGTGTGACACAGGCCGGCCGCACCAGCTGCCGCGTCAGGTTTTCCACCCCGTTTCGCAGCGCTGATTCCGTGCCCGCTTTCCCGACATGACCCTGAAAATCCACAACACGCTCACGCGCCGCCTGGAAGATTTCCAGCCGATCGAACCCGGTCATGTGCGCATGTACGTCTGCGGCATGACGATCTACGACCTGTGCCACATCGGCCACGCCCGGATGATGATGGCGTTCGACGTGGTGCAGCGCTGGCTCAAGGTGAGCGGTTACCGCGTCACCTACGTGCGCAACATCACCGACATCGACGACAAGATCATCAAGCGCGCGGTCGAGCGCGGCATCACGCTGCGCGCGTTGACCGATGAGATGACCGCCGCCATGCACCAGGACATCGCCGTGCTTGGCATCGAGCCGCCGACCCTGGAGCCGCGCGCCACCGAGTACGTGCCGCAAATGCTCTCGCTGATCGACACGCTGCAACAGAAGGGCCTGGCCTACCAGGCCGACAACGGCGATGTGAACTACGCCGTGCGCAAGTTCGCCGGCTACGGCAAGCTCTCGGGCAAGTCGCTGGATGACTTGCGCGCCGGCGAACGGGTGGCGGTGGCCAGCGACAAAAACGACCCGCTCGATTTCGTGCTCTGGAAATCGGCCAAACCCGACGAGCCGGCCGAGGCGCAATGGGCGAGTGCCTACGGTGCGGGCCGGCCGGGCTGGCACATCGAGTGCTCGGCCATGAGTTGCGCCACGCTGGGTGAAACCTTCGACATCCACGGCGGCGGTGCCGATCTGCAGTTTCCCCATCACGAAAACGAGATCGCCCAGAGCGAAGGCGCCACCGGCCAGCCGCTGGCGCGCTTCTGGGTGCACAACGGTTTTGTGCGGGTGGACAACGAAAAGATGTCCAAGAGCCTGGGCAACTTTTTCACCATCCGCGAGGTGCTGGCCAAGTACGACCCGGAGACGGTGCGCTTCTTCATCCTGCGCGCGCACTCCCGCAGCGCGCTGAACTACAGCGACGTGCACCTGGACGACGCCCGGGGCGCGCTCAAGCGGCTGTACACCGCGCTGTCGCTGGTGTCTGCTGCGCCGGTCGCCCAGATCGACTGGAGCCAGCCGCACGCGCAGCGTTTCCGCGCTGCGATGGACGAGGACTTCGGCACGCCCGAAGCGGTGGCCGTGTTGTTCGAGCTGGCCGGTGAGGTCAACCGCAGCAAAGACCCTGCGGTGGCGGGTTTGCTGAAGGCACTGGGTGCGACGCTGGGTCTTCTGCAGGCCGATCCTGCGACCTACTTGCAAAGCGGGGCAGGCGCATCGCTCGGACTGGACGAAGCCGGTATTGCAGCTCAGATTGCCGCACGCGTGGCCGCCAAACAAGCCAAAGACTTTGCCGAAGCCGACCGCATTCGCAAGGTCCTGCTGGAGCAGGGCATCGTGCTCAAGGACGGCCCCGCCGGCACCACCTGGGAACGTGCCTGATGGCCACCTCTGTGTTGCCGGATGTGGGGCCGGACGCGCCCGACTACTGGATGGAGGCTTGCCGCCACCTGATGAAGCGCGACCGCGTCATGAAGAAGCTCATTCCGCAGCACGGTGGCGTGAGCCTGCAGTCGCGCGGGGATGCGTTCGTCACGCTCGCGCGCAGCATCGTGGGACAGCAGATTTCTGTGAAGGCCGCGCAATCGGTCTGGGACCGCTTTGCCGTATTGCCCAAAAAAATGGTGCCTGCGCAGGTGCTCAAGCTCAAGGTCGACGACATGCGTGCGGCCGGTTTGTCGGCGCGCAAGGTCGAGTACCTGGTAGACCTCGCGCTGCACTTTGCGAACAACCAGGTGCACGTGAAAGACTGGGCGGAGATGGACGACGAGGCCATCATTGCCGAGCTGGTGGCCATCCGCGGCATTGGCCGCTGGACGGCCGAGATGTTTCTCATTTTCCACCTGATGCGGCCCAACGTACTACCGCTGGACGACATTGGTCTGCAGAACGGTATCAGCCGTTGCTACTTTTCTGGCGAGCCGGTGAGCCGCAGCGACATTCGCGAAGTGGCCAGTTCCTGGGCACCTTTCAGCAGCGTGGCGACTTGGTATATTTGGCGCTCTCTCGATCCGGCCCCCGTCGCCTACTGATCCCGAACACGTCGTTGAAGCAGAGCCCGCAGCAGTCGGGCCATGGCCCCGTGGCCTGACGAACGTCAGGCACAGAGCCCCGCACCACAAGACCACAGGAGTCCACCTTGGCCAAAAAGAACTTTCTCGATTTCGAGCAGCCCATTGCCGAACTCGAAACCAAGATCGAGGAACTGCGCTATGTGCAGACTGAATCCGCGGTCGACATCTCCGAAGAAATCGAGCAACTCGCCGGCAAGAGCCTGCAACTCACCAAAGACATCTACAGCAACCTCACACCGTGGCAGATCACCAAGATCGCGCGCCACGCCGACCGTCCATACACGCTGGACTACGTGCGCGAAATCTTTACGCACTTCGTCGAGTTGCACGGTGACCGCCATTTTGCCGATGACCTGAGCATCGTCGGTGGCCTGGCCCGCTTCAATGGCCAGCCGTGCATGGTGTTGGGCCACCAGAAGGGCCGCGACACCAAAGAAAGGGGTCTGCGCAACTTCGGTATGACCAAGCCCGAGGGTTATCGCAAGGCGCTGCGCCTGATGAAGCTGGCCGAGAAATTCCGCCTGCCGGTCTTCACTTTTGTGGACACGCCCGGCGCCTACCCGGGCATCGACGCCGAAGAGCGTGGCCAGTCCGAAGCCATCGGCCGCAACATCTTCGAGATGGCGCAGCTCGAAGTGCCCATCATCTCCACCATCATTGGTGAGGGTGGCTCGGGCGGCGCATTGGCCATTTCCGTGGCCGACCAGGTGCTCATGCTGCAGTACTCGGTGTACTCCGTGATCAGCCCGGAAGGGTGTGCGTCCATCCTCTGGAAAACCAGCGACCGCGCCAGCGACGCGGCCGATGCCCTGGGCATCACCGCGCACCGCCTCAAGGCGCTGGGCCTGGTGGACAAGATCGTGAACGAACCCGTGGGTGGCGCGCACCGCGACCACAAACAGATGGCGGCGTTTCTCAAGCGAGCCTTGGGCGACGCGTGGCGCCAGGTCGCCGACCTCAAGGTCAAGGAGCTGGTGGACCGCCGCTATGCGCGCATTAACAG
>JAJNQE010000002.1 GCA_021154985.1 Hydrogenophaga sp. | reverse complement strand
CACCGTGCGCGGCCTGGGCTACTGCCTTGAAAAAATCACCACCTGACACCGCGACATCGGTCGATACGCCACCCGCAGAAGGACGGGGCACGTCCAAACCCTTCGGTCTGTTCCAACGCGAACAGCGCAGCCTGTTCGGCGAGATCCTGGACTGGATGCTCACGCCGCTGCTCCTGCTGTGGCCGCTCTCGCTGGCCTTGACCTGGTTCGTGGCACAAGGCATCGCCAGCAGGCCGTTCGACCGCGCGCTCGAATTCAACCTGCAGGCCTTGACGCAGTTTGTCGCGAGCCACAACGAACAAGTCAGCTTCAACCTCAACGCCCAGTCGCGCGACCTGCTGCGCGCCGACGACAGCGACCTCGTGTACTACCAGGTGGTCGACCCGCGCGGCAAGGTCGTCAGCGGTGAAACGGACTTCCCCCGGCCGAGCGAAGATGAAACGCCCGAGCCGGGTCGTGTGTTGCTGCGCGATGACATGGTGCGCGGCGACGAGGTGCGCGTGGCCTACACCTGGCTTGCGCGCTACGACGCCGATCACCTGGTGCTGATGCAGGTCGCCGAAACGCGCGGCAAGCGCTCCACGCTGGCGGCCGAAATCATCAAGGGCGTGATGGTGCCGCAGTTCGTCATCCTGCCGCTGGCCGTGCTGTTGGTGTGGCTAGCGCTGGTGCGCGGCATTCGCCCGCTCAACGAACTGGAGCAGCGCATCCGCGCGCGCAAGCCCGACGACCTGAGCCCGATCCAGGAATCGGCGATCCCGCAAGAGGTGGCACCGTTGGTGTCGTCCATCAACGATCTGCTGACCCGGCTGAAGGCCTCGCTCACGACGCAGCGGCGCTTTCTGGCCGACGCCGCGCACCAGCTCAAGACGCCGCTGGCCGGCCTGCGCATGCAGGCCGAACTGGCGCAGCGCGAAACCAATCCGGACGAGATCCGCGGCTCACTCAAGCAGATCGCGCGTTCCAGTGCGCGCGCCACCCACACGGTGAACCAGCTGCTCGCCTTGGCGCGCGCCGAGACCACCGGCCGTACCTTACCCAGCGCACGCGTCGACTTGGCCCAGCTGGTGCGCGACGCCGTTCAGGACTCGGTGCCGCGGGCGCTGGAACACGGCATCGACCTGGGTTGCGAAGGCGCGGAGACGGTGCCGGAAGATTGCCTGATCGACGGCAATCCCCTTCTGCTGCAGGAGATGGTGCGCAACCTCGTCGACAACGCCATCAACTACAGCGGGCGCGGCGGCGTGGTGACCGCGCGCGTGCTGATCGACCCGTTCAGCGGTGTGCAGATTCTGCAAGTGGAAGACAACGGCCCGGGCATCCCCGAGAGCGAACGCGAGTACGTGCTGCAGCCGTTCTACCGCGCGCTCGGCACCAACGTCGATGGTTCGGGCCTGGGACTGACCATCGTGCAGGAAATCGCGCAGCAGCACGGCGCCACGGTACAGATCGAGAGCGCGCACCCCGACCGCAACCCACCCGGCCTGCTCGCCTCGGTGCGCTTCACGCCGAAGACGCCCCGCCAGCAGGCCTGATCGCTCAAGTACCTTCTCAGGCCTTGGGCTTGTAGATGTTGAGCATCAAGCGCTCGCGCTCAACGGCGCGCGCCACCGGCGGCAGGGCGGCAAAGCGCTGGGCCAGCCCCCAGGTGGCGGGCAGTGTGGTCGGGTCGATGCCCGCGAACCCACCCCAGCGCAGCAGCGTGAGCGCGTAAGCGTCCAGCGCGCCGGGGCGTTCGCCCATCATCCAGGGCGAAGCCTTTTCTGCCATGGCCTCGATCTCACCCAGCAGGCCGCGGTACGCGTTCGCGGCAAAAGCGCGGATCGATTGCTGGGTGACCTCGTCCTCGGCGAACTTGTCCGGCATGAACACGTGCGTGAACGTCGGATGCACCGTGTTGTTCATCCAGGTCAGCGTCTGCAGTGCCCGGGTGCGCGCCAGGCCCGACGCGGGCAGGATGCCGGCCTGCGGCAGCTTGGCGTCCAGGTGCAGCAGGATGGCCACGATCTGCGTGATCACCTGCCCGTCGTCCACGAGCACCGGCACCTGGCCGCGCGGGTTGATCGCCAGGTACTCAGGGCTGCGCTGCTCGTTCTTGTGCAGCTTGACGCTGTGCGGTTCGAACTCGACTCCCGAGAGTTCGAGCATGCTGTGCGGCACGAAGGAACACGCGCCGGGTGCGAAATAGAGTTTCAGGCTCATGCGAAAAGTCCTTTGAAAAAAATCAGCTCAGGTGCTGGCCGACGATGCCGGCGATCTCGAACATCGTCACCTGGTCCTTGCCAAACACCGGACGCAATTTGGCGTCGGCATTCACGCGGCGCTTGTCGGTGGCGTCCTGCAGGCCGTTGGCCTTGATGTAGTCCCAGAGCTTCTTCACCACCTCGGGGCGCGAGACCGCGCCTTCGCCAATCACCGCGGCGAGCGCGGCGCTGGGCTGCTTGCCACTGGCCGCGGTGGTCTTGCGAGGAGCCTTCGGTGTCTTGGCGGCTACGGCTTTTTTGGCTGCGGGCGCCTTCTTCGCCGGGGCGGCCTTCTTCGCGGGCGCGGCCTTGGCCGGTGCACCGGCCGCCGTCTTGCGCGGCGGGAACTTGCTGGCGCGTGGCTCGAACTCGAAGTTCACCTTGCCAGCGTTCTTGTCCCAGGACAGGAAAGCCTTGAACGCGCGGCGCGTGCGCATCGACACGAACTTGTCGAGCAGGTCGGTCTTGCCGGTGTCGAGCAGCTTGCTCATCTGTTCGCGCGCCACCGGTTGCTGCAGGATGATCTTGCCGCTCTTGAAGTCGCAGGTGGGCGTAGGTTGGGCCAGCGTGGGCACCGCCTTTTCACACACGTAGTTGCTGCCATGCTCGTACACGGCCCCGCCACACTTGGGGCACTTGCCGAGCGACTCGCTGCCGGTGAAATCCACCAACTCGCCCGTCTCTTCGCCCTTCTTGTCGTCGCCGAAGTCGAACTCGAGCTTCCAGTTCTTCTCTTCTTCGTTGAACTTGATGACGATCTCCGCCACGAAGGGCCAGCCGGCCTTGGAGCGGAAGCCCTCGAGCGGTCCGATCTTCTTGTCACGCAGCAACTGCTCGGCTTCCTCCGGCTCGAAGGTGCGGCCAGCAGGCGACTTGCCGAACGAGAAACCGCAACCCTCGCTGTTGCCGTTGACCCCCGTGCAAGCGTAGCGCCGGTAATTTTCTTTCACCACGCCACCGCAATTGGGGCAGGGCGTAGCGAGCGTGGCGTAGTTGCCCGGGATGGTGTCGCGATCGTACTCCTTGGCCTTCTTCACCATGCGCTCGGTCATGGCCGCGATCTCGGCCATGAAAGCCGCACGGCTGAGCTTGCCGTGCTCCATCTGCGAAAGCTTGTACTCCCACTCACCGGTCAGCTCGGCCTTGGAGAGCTCTTCCACCTGCAGACCACGCAACAGCGTCATGAGCTGGAACGCCTTGGCCGTGGGAATGAGCTCGCGGCCTTCGCGCAGCATGTATTTCTCGGTCAGCAGGCCTTCGATGATGGCCGCACGCGTCGCGGGTGTCCCCAGACCCTTTTCCTGCATGGCTTCGCGCAGTTCGTCGTCGTCCACCAGCTT
>JAJNQE010000143.1 GCA_021154985.1 Hydrogenophaga sp. | reverse complement strand
GATGGTGAAGGCGCTGATACCCGCCGCCCATTGCGCCGGCGGCAGGTTGTGCCGCACCAGCGCCGTGGTGGAGGCGACCACCGAGAGAAAAACGCCGCCGAACAACAGGCCCGACGCCACCACCCACAGCGGCGCGCTGGTGAGCGCCGGCACGATGGCCGCCAGGCCGAGCAAGGCGTTCAAGCGCGCCAGCGCCTGGCCGTTGCGGTGACGGTCGAGCAAGCCGGCCCAGATGCGCGACGACGCCACCACCGCCACACCCAGCAAGGCGTAGAAGGTGGTGATGGCCCCCGCCGAGCTGCCCTGCTCGCGCAGCAGCGCGATCACAAAGGTCATGTAGCCGATGTAGCCCACGCCAAAGCCGGCGTAACCCGCGAGCGCAAAACCAAAGTCGCGCACGCGGAACACGCGGGCAGGCCCTGCTGCCGTGCTGGCCGCTGGCGCCTGCTGGTTGGCCAACACACGCGCCGGCCAGGCCATGAGCGCGGTGGCCAACAGACACACACCCGCCAGCGCCCACCAGGCCCAGGCCCAGGCGTGCGCTTGCTGCGCCGCCGCCGCCAGCACCGGCGGCACACCCAGCGCCGAGATCACGATACCCAGACCGGTGCCTCCGTAGTACAGACCGAGCAAGAAGCCGCTGCGCTGCGGCTGCCGCGCACCCAGCCGCGCCGCCAGCAGCCCACCCGCAATGAACACCAGCGCACTCGCCACACCGGCCAGCAAGCGCTGCGCGAGCAGGGGCGCAGCGGCGGTGAAAAACCCGCTGAGCGCCATGAACAGCGAAGCCCCCAGCGAGCCCGCGATCAACAGCCCCGTGGGTGAGAAGCGCCGCATCAGCCACGGCGTGGCCAGGGCACCGATGAGGTAACCCACTGCGTTGAAGGTGTTCATGGCGCCGGCCAGCGTGTAGCTCCAGCCGAGGTCTTCGCGCATGGGCGGCAGCAGCAGGCCGTAGGCGAAGCGGGTGATGCCCAGCGACACGGCCGCACCCAGCGACAAGGCGAGCGCCAAGCGAATGTAGGGGGTGGCGTCGGGCGTGTGGTCGGGTGCGTTCATGGCCGGGCCATTGTCGGTGCCAATTCGCTGCGCACCGGGCCAACCACTGCGCCCGCGGCGACACCAAAGAGCACAGCCGACGTAAGCTGACCACCATGACCGCCCTCGCCCCCGACACCCTGCTCGCGATCCAGCACGCCGAGCAACAACGCTTCATCGCCAGCCACCCGCAATCGATGGCGCTGGCCCGCGCCGCACAACAGCACTACCTTTTCGGCGTGCCGCTGCACTGGATGCGCGATTGGCCCAGCCCCGCCACGCTCTTTGTGGCGCAGGCGCAGGGCACCGCCCTCACCTGCGCCGACGGCCTGCGCTACGCCGACTTCTGCCTCGGCGACACCGGCGCCATGTTCGGCCACAGCCCGGCGCCGCTGGCCCGCGCCCTGGCCGAACAGGCTTCGAACGGCCTCACCTGCATGCTCCCGGCCACCAACGCCGCGGCGGTGGGCGAAGCGCTTTCAAACACCTTTGGCCTGCCCATGTGGCAGATGGCCTTGTCGGCCAGCGACGCCAACCGCTTCGTGCTGCGCTGGACGCGCGCCATCACTGGCCGACCGCAGCTGCTGGTGTTCGACGGCTGCTACCACGGCGCGGTGGACGACACCCTGGTCGACATGGACCCGGCGAGCGGCAACACCTTGCCACGCCCGTCGGTGCTGGGGCAGGTGCACAACCACGCCGCCTTCACACGGGTGGTGCCGTTCAACGACCTGCCCGCGCTGGAAGCCGCCTTGAAACAGGGCGACGTGGCCTGCCTGCTGGCCGAACCAGCCCTCACCAACTTCGGCCTGGTGCCGCCGGCGCCCGGCTTCTGGGAACGGGCCCGCGAGCTCTGCCGCCAGCACGGTGCGCTTTTTGTCTGCGACGAGACCCACACCATCTCCACCGCACTGGGTGGCTACGCGCGCGCCCACGGGCTGGAGCCCGATTTCATGGTCGTCGGAAAAGCCGTGGCCGGTGGCCTGCCGTGCGCGGTGTACGGCTTCACCCATGCGGTGGCCGAGCGCATGGTCAGCACCAAGAACGCCGCGCCCGAGGGCCACAGCGGCATCGGCACCACGCTCGCGGGCAACGCGCTCACGCTCGCCGCCTTGCAGGCGTCACTGGAACATCTGCACACCGCTGCCAACTACGCCCACATGCTGGACCTGGCCGCGGTGCTCGAACAAGGCCTTCGCAAACGCATCGCAGCGGCCGACCGGCCCTGGACCGTCACCCGCCTGGGCGCGCGCATGGAGCTGCAGTTCATGCCGCACACCCCGCGCCACGCGCAGGACGTGCGAGATCACGCACAGGGTGAACTCGAAGCCCTGACCCACCTTTTCATGCTCAACCGGGGCGTGTTGCTTACGCCCTTTCACAGCATGATGCTGGTCTCCCCCGCCACCACACAGGACGACGTGGCGCGGCTGCTGTCGGTGTTTGACGAACTGCTGGTGGCGCTCAAGGCTCCGCCAGTCCCACCGGTGCCGGCGCCCGCATCACGATCCGCGTGAAGAGCCGGTCGAACTGCGGATCGCGCGCACCCTTCTCGTTGAGTGGATCGCGGTGGGTGGCAAAGGCCACGTTCAGGGCATGCCAGTCGGCGTCGGTCAGGCTTTTCTCGGCCTCGGGCAACAGCACGGTTTCTTCCAGCCGCATGTGGTCCAGGTAAAACTTCGCGTAGCGCGTGGCCTCGGCCTCAAACGCTGCGCGCCGTGTTTCTCCCAGGAACTCCCAGGCCATCAGCAGGTGCATGAGTTCGCGCACGCGCACCTCGCCCGTCATGTGATCGCTTTCCAGCCGCTCGACGGTGGCCATCACGTGCGGCGCCACGCGTGCAATGCGCGGAAACAGCAGGTCCGATTCCTTGGGATGGTGCAGCTTTTCGGGAAACTCGTCGATGTAGAACAGCATGGCGCGCAGCACGTCAAAGTACTGCTCGGGCGCGTGCTTGCCGTCGGCATCCGGCCCGCGCTCGATCATCTGCAACATCGACTTCAACATGGCGGCCAGGCTGGCGTGTTCGTCGCGGATCACGCGCAGGGCAGAGTGGTTCATGGGCGGTCTCCTCGGGCCTCGTTGGGTTGTCCCAAGCTTCGCCCGGAAGCGCTGCAGGCGCCTTGACCTGCATCAACAGCAGGCCCTGTGTCAGCGCTGCGGCGGCTTCCAGCGCTTGAGCAACAAGGCGTTGCTCACCACGCTCACCGAGCTCAGCGCCATGGCCGCACCCGCCACCACCGGGCTCAAGAAGCCCAGCGCTGCCAGCGGAATGCCCGCCACGTTGTAAGCAAACGCCCAGAACAGGTTTTGCCGGATCTTGCGCACGGTGCGGCGCGAAATGTCGAGGGCCGCGGCCACCATCAGCGGGTCGCCCCGCATCAGCGTGATGCCGGCGGCGTGCATGGCCACGTCCGAGCTGCCGCCCTGGCTGTGGCTCATGGCCATGCCGACATCGGCGGCTGCAAGCGCCGGTGCGTCGTTCACACCGTCGCCAATCATCGAGACGACGTGGCCGCCTTCCTTCAGCCGTTTGACCACCGCCGCCTTGTCGCCCGGCAACACCTCGGCAATGACCTCACCCTCATTTGCACGCAAGCCCAGCCTCGCAGCCATGGCCATGGCCGCGCCCTGGTTGTCCCCCGACACCATGAAGAGCCGCATGCCGGCCGCACGCAGTTCGGCAAGGGCGGCCGCAGCACCGGCCTTGGGTTCGTCACCGAACGCCAGCAAAGCCATCGCAGACCAAGCCGTTGCGTCCGGCGCTCGGCTGACAAGCACCGACACGGTCGACCCCTGTTGTTGCAAGGCCTGTGCGCGCGCCGCGAGCGGGCCCAGATCTGCATGCAGTTCGTCCATCCAGCGCAGACTGCCCAGCGCCAGCAGCCTGCCCTGCACCGTGCCCTGACTGCCCCGGCCAGACACCGCCTGCACGTCGGTTGCCGAGTCGATCTGTGCGGTCGGAGAGCGCGCGACGGAAGCCTCCACCACCGCCCGCGCCAGTGGGTGCGAACTCTGTGCCTGCAGTGCGGCTGCGGCGTGCAGCACCGCCAGTTCGTCCACACCCGTTGCGGCTTCGATCAGCAGCAAACGTGGATGCCCTTCGGTCAACGTGCCCGTCTTGTCGAACGCCACCGTGTCGACCTTGTGCGCGATCTCCAGCGCCTGCGCGTCCTTGATCAAGATGCCGTGTTTGGCCGCCACACCGGTGCCGGCCATGATGGCCGCCGGTGTGGCCAGACCCAGCGCACACGGGCAGGCAATCACCAACACCGCCACCGCATGAATGAGTGCTTCCTCCACGGATGCACCGGTCCACAACCAGCCCAGCAACGTGATGAATGCGATGACCAGCACCACCGGCACGAACACAGCAGCCACCTGGTCCACCATGCGCTGCACCGGCGCCTTGCCCGCTTGCGCGTCCTGCACCAACGCAATGATCTGCGCCAACACGCTCTGTGCGCCGATGGCACGCACCTTCACCTCCACCGCGCCTTCGCCATTGAGCGAGCCACCGGTCACGCCATCACCCACCGCTTTGGGTACCGGCATGGCTTCACCCGTGAGCATGGATTCGTCGGCCTGTGTGCTGCCTTGCACCACCATGCCGTCGGCTGCAAACCGTTCGCCGGGCAGCACCCGGACCACGTCACCGGGCAGCAGTTCGTCCACCGCCACATCGGTGATCTCGGTGCGGCGAATGCCGTCGGGCAACAGGTGGGCGCGCTCGGGCCGCAAGGACTGCAGGGCCCGGATGGCGCTGGTGGTCTGTCGCTTGGCGCGCGCCTCCAGCCACTTGCCCAGCAACACCAGCGTGATCACCACCGCCGAGGCTTCAAAGTACAGGTGCAGCATCTCGCCGGGCTCCGAGCGCCACCACAACCAGGTGGACAAAGCCCAGGCCGCCGTGGTGCCGATGGACACCAGCAGTTCCATGTTGCCGGTGCGGGCCTTGAGCGCGTGCCAGCCCGCGCGATAGAAACGCGCACCCAGCACAAACTGCACCGGTGTGGCCAGCACGAACTGCATCCATGCCGAGAGCATCCAGTGCTTCCCGAACAGGTCGCCCACCATGGGCAGCACGAGCGGGGAAGACAGCACGATGCCGATCAGTACCGGCAAAAAATCGACCGACACACCCATCCAACGTTTGTCGGCGGCTGCATCCATGGCCTCCATCGAACGCGGCTCGTAGCCAGCGTCGCGCACCGCGCGCTTGATGCGCGCCAGCGATTCGGGTTTTTCTCCATCGACCATGAGCACCCGCGCCGATTCGGTGGCCAGGTTCACAGTGGCTTCCGACACGCCGGGTTGTTTTTTCAAAGCCTTCTCCACGCGCAAAACGCAGGAAGCGCAGGTCATTCCGCCAATGCCCAGGTCGATCTGGGAAGCGGTAACGGGTGTGGTGATCGTGTTCATGAACGCAGCATAGGCTTTACCACCGTGGGAAGGTCAAGCACCACGATTCGCTTGACCTTCACACCGTGTGAAGGATGACAATGGATTTTTTCAACCCCTTCAAGGAATCTCCATGAACGAAGTTTTCACCGTGCAGGGCATGACCTGCGGCCACTGCGAAAAAGCCGTGACCACCGCCATCAAGCTTGTCGATCCACAAGCGCAGGTGACCATCGATCGGGTACAGAACCGCGTTGAAGTGACCACCACGCAACCCCGCGAATCGCTGGCCGACGCCATTCGCGAAGAGGGCTACCAGGTGGCGGCCTGATCACCATGAGCGACCACGACGTCGACGAACGCACCAACTGGCCGGTCAACATCGGCAAAGCCGCCGAACTCAGCGGCATCTCGCCCAAGATGCTGCGCCACTACGAAGCCCTGGGCTTGCTCGGCGATGTGGTGCGCACCGACAGCAATTACCGCCAGTACAGCCTGGCCGATGTGCATTCGCTGCGCTTCATCCGCCGATCGCGCGACATGGGCTTTGGCCTCGACGCCATTGCCGAGCTGGTGAGCCTCTGGCACAACCGCAAGCGCAGCAGCGCCAGCGTCAAACGCATCACGCAAAAGCACCTGGACGACCTGGCGCAGCGCATCGAAGCGCTGCAGGCCATGCAGCGCACGCTGGCCGGCCTGATGGACGTCTGCCCCGGCGATGGCCGACCGGACTGCCCCATCCTGGACGACCTCGCGCACCCGGCAACACCGTGCGCAGCACCCACAAAAAGCGGCACAAAACTTTACAAGCCCGCGACATCGGCCGCACCGCGCAGAAACACCCCCCGCCGAGACTGAAGCCATTCCACAGCCCACGGACCCAAGCTGTGGTGGCTCTTCTTCAACGGTCACAAGGAGTGAACATGACATCGATTCCCAAGCGCGCACTGATGGCCGCGGCCCTGGCAGCCGCCGTTGCCGGCCTCTCGGCCACCGCCATCGCCCAGAACGCCCCGGCACCCGCTGCCACCCAACAGGCGCAGGAAGGTGCCAAGGAAGGCCAACGCGACGCCAAACGCGCCGAGCGCATGGCCCGCATGCAGAAACACATGGCCGAGCGCCAGGCGGCCCTCAAGGCCGAACTGAAGATCACTGCCCAGCAGGAACCCGCCTGGAACGCCTTTGTGGCGCGCACAGCGCCCGAAGCCCGCCCAGCCCGCCAGGGCCCGCGCGAGGACTGGTCCAAGCTCACCACGCCCGAGCGGCTGGACAAGATGGCGGCCATGAAAGCCGAACGCGACACCCGCATGAGCCAGCGGCACGAAGCCATCAAGAGCTTCTACGCAGCGCTGGATGCCGAGCAGAAAAAAGTGTTTGATGCCCAGCAGATGCAGGGCTTCCAACGGGCGGGCATGAAAGGCCATGGCAAAAAGCACCACCATGGTGGCGGCCACCACCGCATGGGCGGCACGGTCTGATCGGCTGCCAAGCCGGTTGTCTTCTGTGTTTCTTGTTCTTATAGATCCATTTAATTCAAGATAGCAGTAGTAGTAGAGGGCGCTGTCCGCTGTGGACAAGCGCCCTTTCTCTTGTCTGATCAAGGACTTGCAAGCGTTCAAACGCTGTGGGGAGCACCCCGGCCCCCATCCGCGCAAAAAAGGACAACTGCCCGAAACATGCTGGCCCTGTGGACAAGTCGTCACTTGTTCAAAAGATATACACAGCGTTGTTGTGCAGTGCCCGGAAACATGCCCTGACACCTGGGCACAAGCGCTTGCCGGTGGTCCGCAACCCGGCTGTTAAACTGCGCCGCTTCACGACCGAGCCGGTGTTCCGAACCGCCTGCGTCGACCGCCTTTTTTGTGAGCCTGTTTCGCCCATGTCTGTTGCCCTCGCAGGAAACGCGCCCACCACCTTCGAAATCAAGAGCGCCCACCTGCCCCTGGTGGCGCTCATGCTCAAGTCCTCCGATCTGGACCGCCTGGCGCAGGAGCTGACCCAGCGCTTCGGGGACATGCCCGACTTCTTCGATAACGATCCACTGGTGATCGACCTGCACCCGCTGAACGTGGCCGAGGCCAACGCCCTGCCCGATTTCAGCGCCCTGCAGACCTTGTTGCGCCAATACCGCTTGATGCCCTTGGCTGTGCGCGGCGGCACCATTGAACAAACCCGCCTGGCGCTGGCTGCCGGTCTCACGAACGCGCCGGATGCGTCGGTGCAGCGAGCGGCCCCGGCTGTGCAGCCCACCGAGATCTCGACGCCGCAGGAACCGGTGGCAACGCCCGCACCCACACCCGGTGCGCTGGTGATCGACAAACCCTTGCGCTCGGGCCAGCAGGTGTATGCCCGCGGACGCGATCTGGTCGTCATGGCCATGGTCAACCCGGGTGCCGAAGTCATTGCTGATGGCCACATCCACGTGTACGCCCCCTTGCGTGGCAAAGCCATTGCCGGCGCGCGTGGCAACGCCGATGCCCGCATCTTTGCGCTGGGCATGGCGCCCGAGCTGATTTCGATCGCCGGCATTTACCGCACCAGCGAAGTGGCATTGCCCGAGTCGATCCAGGGCAAGACCGCGCAGGTGCGGCTGGTGCCCGGTCCCGACGGAGACAAACTCCTGATCGAGGCCATCGGCGCCTGATCCAACCCCCAATTTTTCGAACAGAAGGACCTTCACCATGACCAAGATCGGTGTCGTCACCTCCGGCACGGGCGGTGTGGGCAAGACCACCACCAGCGCCAGCTTTGCCTCGGGCCTGGCCCTGCGCGGCCACAAGACCGCCGTGATCGACTTCGACGTCGGCCTGCGCAACCTCGACCTGATCATGGGCTGCGAGCGCCGCGTGGTGTACGACCTGATCAACGTGATCCAGGGTGAAGCCAACCTGAACCAGGCCTTGATCAAGGACAAGCAGTGCGACAACCTGTTCGTGCTGGCGGCCAGCCAGACGCGCGACAAGGACGCGCTGAGCCAGGAAGGCGTGCACAAGGTGCTGACCGACCTCTCAGCCATGGGTTTTGAGTACATCGTCTGCGATTCGCCTGCGGGCATCGAAACCGGTGCGCTCATGGCCATGCACTACGCCGACGAAGCGCTCATCGTGACGAACCCCGAGGTCTCCAGCGTGCGCGACTCCGACCGCATCCTGGGCATGCTGGGCAGCAAGACCCAGCGCGCCATTGAGGGCAAGGAGCCGATCAAGGAACACCTGCTGATCACCCGCTACAACCCTACGCGCGTGGCCGACGGACAGATGCTCAGCCTGGAAGACATCCAGGACATCCTGCGCATCAAGCTCATTGGCGTGATCCCCGAGAGCGAAAACGTGCTGACCGCGTCCAACCAGGGCACACCCGCGATCCACCTCAAGGGCACCGACGTGGCCGAGGCCTACAGCGACGTGATCGACCGTTTCCTGGGCGCCGACAAGCCACTGCGTTTCATCGAGGCCGAAAAGGCCGGTTTCTTCAAACGCCTGTTCGGGGGGAAATGACGCATGTCGATCTTTTCCTTTCTGCTCGGCGAGAAGAAAAAAACCGCCAGCGTCGCCAAAGAGCGGCTGCAGATCATCCTGGCGCACGAGCGCAGCGGCCGCAGCGCCTCCGAACCCGATTATTTGCCCGCGCTGCAACGTGAACTGGTGGCCGTGATCAGCAAATACATCAAGATCAACCCGGACGACATCAAGGTCCAGCTCGACCGCCAGGACAACCTGGATGTGCTCGAAGTCAAGATCGAGCTGCCTGACAGGAAATAAGCCTCCTCAGCCTCGACGCTGTGCACTTTCTGCGTGAAAAGCAGTGCCGTGCTATCATGCGCAGTCGCCTTGAGCGACCAGCCGCGTCCAAGCTTTCGGGCACAAACGCACCGCCCCCGGCAGAGGGGTTGCTGGTCCAGCCCCTACAAGGCGCGCCACGCCGCTTTCTCACAGCACCGTGGCCCTCTCCTCCCTGCTTCGCTTGAACCTCTGCCGTGGTTCGTGCGCCGGTCCTGGTTGACAGCGTGACGCTTCGACCCGAGCCCGGACTAGGCGGTGAGACACCCCGGCGCTGGGGCTGCCAATGGTTCTTGATTTTTTGATTCGGGTCTCTCCGACGCAGTGGCGAACGCCTCGCGCCCCGGCCCCACGATGTTTTTGATGATTCACACGATTTCCACGATTCCGACCCTGATTCCCGCCCCCCTCACCTTGGGCAAGTACCGCATTGCGGCCCTGCCGCGCGCCTTGCCCGGTGGCCAGTTTGCCGCCCAGGTGTCCATCGCCAGCGGTGTCGGCAGCGCGTCCACCGCACGTGTCATGCGTTTTGACAGCGCTTTCCCCACCCACGCTGCGGCGGCCGATTACGGTCTGGCGCAGGGCATCGACTGGGTGCACGACACGACCCGTCTGGCGGCCCGCCCCAACTGAACCGTACACTTCAAGCAAAGGAAACACCATGGCCAAAGAAGAACTGATCGACATGATGGGCATCGTCAACGAGGTGCTGCCCGACACGCGCTTTCGTGTGACGCTGGACAACGGTCACCAGCTGATCGCCTATTCCGCCGGCAAGATGAAGAAAAACCACATCCGCATCCTGGCGGGTGATCGCGTTTCGCTTGAACTCTCGCCCTACGACCTGACCAAGGGCCGCATCAACTTCCGCCACATCGAAGGCCGCGGCCCGATGGTGCCGCGCAAGCCTCGCTGAGCTCTTCCTGATTGGATGAGGACAGCGCCCGGGCAGGCGCTGTCTTGCTTTGTGCGCCGCCTCAAGCGGTGGCGTTGACACGCGCTCTGCGCGCCCGCACGGCCGCTGCCAAGCCCTGCAGCACCGGCACTGTCTGATCGAACCCGATACAGGCGTCGGTGACGCTCACCCCGATGCGCAGCGCCTGCCCCGGCACGATGTCCTGCCGGCCTTCATGCAGATGGCTTTCGATCATCACGCCCACGATGCGGCGATCGCCCGCCGCCAGCTGCGCCGCCACGTCGGCCGCCACCTCGATCTGCCGCTGGTGCTGCTTGCTGCTGTTGGCGTGTGACACATCCACCATCACCTGTTCGCGCAGCCCCGCCTTGTGCAGCAAGGCGCAGGCCGCGTTCACGTCGGTGGCGCTGTAGTTGGGTTGTGCGCCGCCGCGCAGGATCACATGGCAATCGTCGTTGCCCCGCGTTTCGAAAATCGCGGCCTGGCCCATTTTGGTCATGCCCATGAAGGCGTGTGAAGCCTGGGCGGCCTGGATCGCGTCGGACGCCACTTTCACACCGCCATCGGTGCCGTTCTTGAACCCCACGGGGCAGCTCAGGCCGCTGGCGAGCTGGCGGTGGCTCTGGCTCTCGGTGGTGCGCGCACCGATGGCGCCCCAGCTGACCAGGTCGCTGATGAACTGAGGGCTGAGCAGGTCCAGGAACTCGGTGCCCACCGGCAGGCCCAGCGCCAGGATGTCGAGCAACAAGGCGCGCGCCATTTCCAGGCCTTCGTTGATCGCAAAGCTGCCGTCGAGGTGCGGGTCGTTGATGTAGCCCTTCCAGCCTACGGTGGTGCGCGGCTTCTCAAAGTACACGCGCATCACCACCATCAGGTCGTCCTGCAAGGCGTCGGCCTGCTCTTTGAGTTGGCGCGCGTAGTCGATGGCCTGCGCATGGTCGTGGATGGAGCACGGGCCCACCACCACCACCAGCCGGTCGTCTTGCCCATGCAGCACGCGTGAGATGGCGCCTCGGCTGGATTCCACCAGCGCCTGGGCAGCGGTGGGGGTGGGTTGCCACTCTTGCAGCAGTGCAGGCGTGATGAGCGGGCGCACCGCGCCGATGCGCAAATCGTCGATGCGTGTGGTGTCGTGGGTGGTGAGCGTGCTGTGGGGGATGTGGGTTTTCATACAGGGGAACGTGACGGTGGTGTGAAAAAGCGGCGATCCGGCGGTTGCAGATGCGGAAAAAGTCACTCTGCGGGGGATTCTGGGGCTTCGGCGGGTTCAAGAGCCCAGCGCGCGCACCGAAACAAGAGGTTACTGCCCCGCCGGGGCCTCAAGTCGAGCGAGACAGCACATGAAGACTTCCCGTTTTGCGTTGTTGGCGCTGGTGGCGAGCACCGCCCTTCCCGCGTTTGCAGAATCCTCATCAACGGGCGAGACGGCCTTGTGGCAGAAGCCCGCCAACGCCTTGTGGATCAACGTGGGTGGCTTCTCGCGCCATTTCGACCGGCAGTCCGGGCACAACGAAAACAACTTTGGCCTGGGGCTGGAGTACCGCACCAGCGAGGAACTCTCGTTCATGGCGGGCAGCTACCGCAACAGTGTGCGCAAGAACACCACCTACGCGGCCGTGAACTGGCAGCCCTGGTCGATGGGGTCGTTCAAGCTCGGCGCGGCCGTGGGCTTGATGAACGGCTATCCCGCCATGAACCGTGGCGGCACTTTCTTTGCAGCCCTGCCCATGGCCACTTACGAAGGCCGGCGCTTCGGTGTCAACCTGGGCTTGATCCCGTCGATCAAGGACGTCAACGGCGCGGTGATCCTGCAGTTCAAGATGCGCTTGAACTGAGTGCTTCGGGTACAGCGGTGCGCCGTGCGTTGAAGAAGCGCGGCAACTGCTGGCGGCTGCAGCGCTGCAGATCCATCAACACGCTGTGGTCGGGTCGCGCCACGCCGTGCTGCGTGCGCAGATCGTGCTGGATGCGGCCGAGCAGCCCGGCGGCCATTTCGGCATCCGCCAAGGCCCGGTGCGCCTGACCCGTGCGCGGCAATGAAAAGAGATCCACCAGCACACCCAGCTTGTGGCTGGGCGCCTGCGGGTAGAGCCGGCGCGAGAGCAAGACCGTGCAGGCAAACGCCTGCGGTGCCTGCAAGCCGGCAAGCGCAAGTTCGGCCATCCAGAAGCGGCGATCGAACGAGGCGTTGTGCGCGACCATGGGCATGGTGCCCACGAAACGCGCGGCATCGCCCATCACGGTGTCGGCCGCTGGCGCGCAGGCCACCATGTGGTTGGTGATGCCGGTGAGCTGGGTGATGAACGCGGGGATGTGCACGCCCGCATTCATGAGGCTCTGAAACCGGTCCACCACCCGACCCTGTTCGGTGATGACGATCGCCACCTCGGTGGCGCGATCGCCCAGCGATGGTGAGATGCCGGTGGTTTCGAAGTCGATGACGGCGATGGCAGAGGAGGACATGGTTGCCGCGAGCTTACCCTTGCACGGTCGGCTCTCCGATGTCGCACGCCTCGTCTTCGGTCTGGGCCTTGCAAGGCAGCTCGGCCCGGATGCGCGTGCCCTGACCGGGGCTGCTGACGATGTCCAGCCGCCCGGCGTGCGACTCCACGCGCACGCGCATGCCCACCAGGCCGTGGTGGCGTGCGGGTACCGCATGGGTGTGGAAACCGCAGCCGTCGTCGCGCACGCCCACCCGCACCCAGTCGCCGTCGGCCTCAAGGCTCACCCACACGCGCCTGGCCTTCGCGTACTTGCTGATGTTGGTCAGCGACTCCTGCACGAGGCGGAACACGGTGAGTTCACACTCCTTGTCCAGGCTGACAGGCTCCAGGTCGGTGGTGACGGGCACCCCGAGGTTGTTCGCTGCGTCCTCGCACAAGCCCTCCAGCGCCGCCACCAGACCCAGCTGGTCGAGCGACGAGGGGCGCAGGTGTTCGATGATGCGGCGCTTGACCGCGATGCCTTCGTTGAGGCGCTGCTCGATACCGACCATGCGCTCCAGCGCGGCGGCCGGCATGTCGCTCACCCGGCGCAGGCGCGCGAGTTCGAGCTTCATGGCGGTGAACAGGCCGCCGAGTTCGTCGTGCAGCTCGCGCGCCATGCGCCCGCGCTCGTCTTCGCGCGTGGTCACCAGGTGGCCGGCGAGCTCGCGCAGCTCGGCCGTGCGCAGCGCCACCTGCGAAGCGAGGTACTCGCTCTCGCGCGCTTTTTGTTCGTCGCTGTAGCGCAGTTGGCGCGTGAACAGCACCAGACCCAGCACCGACATGAGCACCAGCAGGTGCAAGGCCACGCGGTTGATCTGGATGGCGTCGAGCAGCGAACCCCGGGCGCGCTCCTGCAGCGAGGCCGCGCGTCCCAGCACCTTGTCGAATTCGCCGCGCAGTTCGGCGTAACTGGCGCGACCGCGGTCGCTGCTGGCCATGAGCCGGGCGTCGGTGCGCCGGCCGCGTTCGGCCGAGTCCATCCACGCCTCCATGGCGCTCACGCGCGCCTGGATCAGCAAGCGCACGCCCTCCACCGACACGGTGCGCAGCGGGTCCACATCGGCGATCAGCTGGAACGCGCCGCTCTGCGCCTCGGCCAGTTCGCTGATGGATTCGCGGTAGTCCTCCCGGTCGGCTTGTTGGCCGTTGATGAGGAAAGCGCGCGCCGCCAGTTCGGCGTCGGTGAGGCTTTGCAGCACGCGCCCGGCCTGCAGGCGCGCGTCGGTCAGTGCGATGCCTTGCGCCAGCGTGGCGCGCGAGTGTTGGTAAGCGCCCTCGATGACCACCACCGCCACCACCGCCAGGGCGAGCACCACCGGCATCACGTACCGCGTGCGCGCCACGCGCTCGATCGACGACTTGATCATCCCGGCTCCCGGTGGCTGCGCGCGGCGCAAGCCTCGTTGTTGTGAAAACTAGCGCAACTCGCCCGGCTGTGTGGCCGAGCCATCCGACACCCGGGCGCAGTAGCTGATGAGGTCGTCGAGTTCACACGACTTGTCGAACACCCGGTCGGCCCCGAGAACGGCGCAACGTTTGCGGATGTCGGCGGTCGCGTAGTTGGTGAGCACCACGGTTCTGGCGGACAGGTGGGCGTCTTGGGCGGCTTTGAGCACACCCAGCCCCGAACCCGACACCAGGAATATATCGACGATCAGCAAATCGAGCGAGGCGCCTTCGCCGCGCAACCAGCGCACGGCGCTGTGTTCATCCACCGCGTGGCCCACCACTTCGACCGCGGTGAGCTCGTGCAGCGTGGACACCAGGTTCTCGTAGATGACCTTGTTGTCCTCGACGATGAAGGTTTTCAGCGCTGGCATGGTGTTGGTGGGGGTGAAAAGAAGCCGGGGCGCTGACACATTGCTGCGTCCTGCGCCCCTCAAAGCTTCGCGGAAAAGGGCCGACGCGTCTGTAGGCGGAGTCCTACAGTGCGCCGGGCGGGTGGCACGTTACCGCACCACGATGTCGTTGCGAACGGACTGCACGCCTGGTGTGGATCGGGCCAGGCGCTCGGCCGTGGCGCGCTCATCGGCAGACTTCGCGAAGCCCGACAGCTGCACCGTGCCCTTGAGCGTCTCCACGCTGATGGAGGTGGCGCTCACCGACTTGTCCTCGGCCATGCGCGCCTTCACGCGGGTGGTGATGGTGGCGTCATCGATGTAGGAGCCCACGGTCTGCTGGTCGCGGGCGACGGCGCAGCCGGTGAGTTGGACGAGAGAGACGGCGGCAGCGGCCGCCAGCACGGCGTGTGCGAGTTTCATGGTGTTGTCCTCCAGGTGTTTTCGGGGTCGGGCTTAGCTGTTCTTCACCACGGTCAGGCGGTTCTCGACCGTCACCACGCCATCAACGGCTGCGGCCAGGGTGGTGGCACGGGCGCGCGACGCTTCGTCGGGTGCGGTGCCGGTCAGCTCGACATTGCCGGCCTCGGTGTCCACGTCGATCTTCAGCGCGCTGAGCTGGTCGTCGGCGGCCAGCGCGGCGTTCACCTTGGTGGTGATGGCCATGTCGGTGGCGCTCTGGGCGACGTTGTCGGCGGCTTGCGAGCCGGCGGCCTGCATGTCGTTGGCGGCCACCTGGGCATCGTTCTTCATTTCGGTGGCAGCGGATTGCACCGTGGCTGATGCGTTGTCGATCTGCTGGCCCACGGTGGTGTTGTCCACTTTTTCGCCGCAGGCGGCGATCAGCACGGTGGCGGCTGCGGCGGCGAACAGGGCGGTGTAGCGGTGGGTGGTTTTCATGATGATGTCCTTTGATGAGGGGTTGAGAACCGAGCGCCGGCCGTTGCCGGCGCACGGATTCCAGATTCAGGGGTGTTCAGGTTTTGGCGTGGTGGTCGTTGCGCTTCAAACCTTGTCGGTCGGGCGCTTCTTGGCGCCGCCGAACCAGTCGTCGCCGGCGTGGCGTTCCCAGGCAGCAACCTGGCGCTCGGCCTCGTCCTTGGCCACGCCGTAGCGTTCCTGGATCTTGCCGGCGAGCTGTTCACGGCGGCCGGCGACCACGTCAAAATCGTCGTCGGTGAGCTTGCCCCACTGCTCGGTCACGCGGCCCTTGAGTTGTTTCCAGTTGCCTTCGATTCGGTCCCAGTTCATGTGCTTCTCCTGTTGAGGTTGCTAAGTGTTGGAGCGGTGGGATCACCGTCCTCGACCCGGTGCTGAAGGTCAGCGTCAAGCCGTGCCTTCACTGTAGGTTTCGAGGGGTGTCGGCGATGTCGGGCGGAGCGCCGTCGCCGTGTAGGACAACGCCGATGGTCCGGGTGCAGGCTGTGTAGGCGTTGTCTGACGCCGCCCGGCGGCGGGGCCTGTTAGATTGCTTGCCTCTCCAACCCGGCAACCGAGGCCCTCATGATCAGAATCGGAATCGTGGACGACCACGCCATCGTGCGGGCTGGTCTGCGTCAATTTCTCTCGGAGCACGTGGACCTGC
Organism: Hydrogenophaga sp.; assembly: GCA_021154985.1. Lineage (GTDB taxonomy): Bacteria > Pseudomonadota > Gammaproteobacteria > Burkholderiales > Burkholderiaceae_C > Hydrogenophaga. The sequence goes on along the minus strand of JAJNQE010000143.1, from coordinate 12,220 downwards.
GCGTGACCGGCGAAGCCAACAACGGCCGCGAGGCGCTCGAGCTCGTGCGCGGCGGCGAGGTGGATGTGTTGCTGATGGACATCTCCATGCCCGAGCACGGTGGCGTGGACGCGCTGCAGGCCATCAAGGCGCGTTTTCCCGACCTCGCGGTGCTCATCCTGAGCGGTTTCCCCGAAGCGCAGTACGCCACCACCCTGCTGCGCTACGGCGCCAGCGGTTACCTCAACAAGGAATGCGCGCCCGAGGACATCGTCAACGCCATCCGCACGGTGGCGCGTGGCCGGCGCTATGTGAGTCAGGCCGTGGCCGAACTGCTGGCCGACGGCGCAGCCGGTGCCAGCGAGCAGCCGCCCCATGAGCTGTTGTCCGAACGCGAACTGCAGGTGTTCCTGCGCTTGGCCCAGGGCGAGACCATTGGCCACATGGCCGAGCAGATGTTTCTGAGCGTGAAGACCGTGAGCACCTACCGCTCGCGCGTGCTGGAAAAACTCAAGCTCGGCAGCAACAGCGACCTCACCTACTACGCGCTCAAGAACGGCCTGATCCAGTGAGCCTGGCCGCAGCGCATCAGAGGAAGCGTTCCAGCATCCGGCTCAAGGTTTCCATGGCGCGGTCGCTCAGTCCGCGCTGACGCCATTCCTCGAGCGTGACGGGCTGCGAGGCGTCGCGGTCCCGCTCAAAAAGCCGGTTCATCTCGGCGCCGAAGTCGTCGCCCAGCACGATCACGTTGAGCTCGCTGTTGGCCACAAAACTCAACCAGTCCAGGTTGCTCGATCCCACGGTGGAGAAGACGCCGTCGATCACGGCGGTCTTGGCGTGCATCAGCGCGTGCTCCATCTGGTAGATGCGCACACCCGAGCTCAGCAGGTCGTCGTAGTAGGAGCGCCCGGCGTGAAACGCCAGGCTGGAATCGCTGCGCCCGGGCAGCACCATCTCCACCGCCACACCGCGTTCGGCCGCCTTGCGCAGCGCTGTCACAAAGTCGGTGCCGGGCGCGAAATACGCCATGGTGAAGCGCACGTTCACCTGCGCCGCGTCCACCGCCGCCAGCAGCGCGCTGTAGATGCGGTTCTCCGGGTCGCGCGGGTCGCTGGCAATCACTTTCACCACGCGCTTGCCGGGCTCGGCCGCTGCCTTTTGTGGTGCGGGTTGACCCAGCTCGCCTTTGCATCCCTGTTCGCGCCAGGTGGTCTCGAACACCTCGCCGATCACCGGCACCACGGGGCCGCGCAGCTCGATCTGGGTGTCGCGCCAGCCATCGTCGAGCGCGCCTTCTTGGCCACGCCGACCGAACGAACTGGAGCCGTAGACCCGGCTGATGTTGATGCCGCCGGTGTAGGCCACGTCGTTGTCCACCACCAGCAGCTTGCGGTGGTCGCGGTGCGTCAGGCCCCAGTAGCCCGGGCGTTGGGTCGGGTTGATCGGGTTGAAGGCGCAGACCGCCACGCCGCCGTCGGTGAGGCGCTTGAAGAACGCGTCGGGCGTGGTGATGGAGCCCACCGCGTCGTAGATCATGGCCACCTTCACGCCCTGCGCCGCGCGCGCCAGCAGCAGCTCGGCCACCTCGGCCGCCACGCCTTGGTCTTCCACGATGTAACTTTGCAGCAGCACGCGTCCCCGCGCCTGCGCAATCGCCGTCTTCATGGCTGCGAAAGTGGCCGGACCGTCGACCAGCAGGCGCGTGCGGTTGCCCTGGTGGAGGTCGGCGTCGCCGGTGGCGGTGAGCGTCTTCAGGTGGTGGATCGCCAGGTCTCGGTTGCCCTCGTTCACCAGCCCTTGCAGCGCCTTGCGTTCGGCTGTGGGCGACACGGGGCCCCGTGCGCCGCTCACAGTGACCGAGCCCGCCTGCTCCGGGGGCACTTCGGCGGTTCTGGGCGGCAGGCTGGAGCATCCCGCCAGCGCGAGCAGCAGGCTTGCCATGGCCAGGCTGCACAGCCGGCGCAGGCCGGGTGTTTGGGGTGAGCGGGTCTTGTGCATGGGTGCTACTGAAGATGGAGTGGCGGGGCTGCGGCGCTGGCGCGAGTGTGCCCGCGCTGGGGCCGGGCGTGTGTCGGCGGGGGTAATGCGCTGGTGTCAGATCCCGCCGACAGCGGCGGCCATGGCACGCGCGGGCTCATCGTGCGCCGCTGATGCGCTGCGCCAGGCGCCAGAGGGCCAGTCGGTGGGCGGAGGCCAGGGCGTCTGGCGAGCGGTCGGGCAGTGCGATGTTGATGTCAGCCAGGCCGGTGGTCGGCGGCGCGGCGGTGAGCGCGGTGGCGTCGGTGAACCACCATCGGGCCCGCAGGCGCAGCGTCTGGCGCGCTTCGTCGGCCAGCAGCGTGTCGATCGTCACGCGCAAGCGGCGCGCCACCACCACATCGGCAGGTGCGGGCGAAAGCCACACCAGACCTTCGCCGCGCAGCAGCGCCAGGTCGGCTGCGAGCCGCTCGGGAATGCTGTCGCGCAGCGGCACCACCCAGCGGTGGCCTGCCAAGGGTTCCACACCGGCTTCGCCGCTGGCCACCACCAGTGTGTCTCGCTCCAGCGAGCCGGGCAGTGGCAGGCGGCCAGAGAATTCCCACACGGCGCCGTCCCCTGGCTGGAGCGCGGGCACCGCCTCGGGCGGCTCGCTCTTGAGTTCGTACCAGCGTGTTGGCGCCTGCGTGGACGCGCAGCCCGCCATCAGGAGGGGTACCGCGCCCGCGGCCATGAGGATGAGGCGGCGCTTCATGGAGCCACCTTTCGACCGCGCAGCACCGAATCCGGTTGCTGCTCCAGTGTTTCTGCCAGGTCGCGCAGGGCGCGCGCTGCGCTCGAGAGGTCAGCCAGGGCGCGGTCGGCGCCCAGGCGCAGGCTGGAGTCGTCGGCGGTGACTTCGCGCAACGACGCGGCGCTGCGGCCCACCTCGTCGGCGGCGCGTTGCAGGTTCTGCACCAGCGGCGCGTTGGGCGCGAGCAGCTCGCCCACCTGGTCGGACGTTTTGCTGACCGAGCCCGCGGCCTGGCCCAGGCCGTCCATGGCGTTGCGGGTGGACACCAGGGAGCGCTGCAGCTCGTTGGCCAGCGGATCGATGCGTTGGTCCAGCCGGCTGGCCACGCGGTTCACGGTGGCTGTGATCTCGGCCAGGTCGGTCAGCGCTTGCTTGAGTTCGGGGCCGGAGACCATGGCGCGCGCCGAGGCGGCGATGGCCGAGAGGTCTTCGGCGATCTTGCGGAAATCCATTCCTTCGAGCTGGTTCTTCAGCGCCTGGATGGCGGTGGCGGTGGTCGGGATTTCGGTGACGTCCAGGTAGGTGCCGCGCAGGTTGCCGGGGCGCTCGGGTCGCAGGTCCAGGTCCACATAGAGCTGGCCGGTCAGCAGGCTTTGCATGGACAGCTGAGCGCTCAGGCCGCGCTGCACCAGCGCCGGCAGCGCCAGGCCCACGCCCTCGGTGCGGCGACCGTCCAGGCCGCTCACCGCGTCGCCCTCAAGCGCCACCAGAACGGGAATGGAGAAGTCGTCGGTCTTGCGGTCGTAGAACACCGCGACCGATTCCACGCTGCCCACGCGAACGCCGCGAAACACCACCGGCGCGCCCACTTGCAGGCCATAGACCGAACCACTGAAAAACATGACGGCTTTTTCCTTGCGTGTGAAGAGGCTGTTGCCCGCCAGCGCAATGATGGCGGTGGCGATCAAGGCCAGACCGACCACCACGAAGGTACCGATGAGCGTGGGACTGGGCTGGCGCTTCATGCGGTGCTGGTCTCGGTGGGTGTGGCGTCGCGGCGTAGAAAGGCCTGCACGCCGGGCGGGCCGTGGTGCAGCAGGTCGTCGGGTGGGCCGAGTGCGGTCATGGTTTTGGTGTGGGCATCGAGAAAAAGCAAACGGTCGGCCAGCGCAAAGAGGCTGCCCAGCTCGTGGCTGACCATCACCACCGCGGTGCCCAGGTCATCGCGCAGGTGTTGGATGAGCTCGTCGAGCTGGGCCGAGGACAGCGGGTCCAGGCCGGCCGAGGGTTCGTCGAGAAAGAGCAGCGGCGGGTCGAGGGCGAGCGCGCGCGCAATGGCCGCGCGCTTGCGCATGCCGCCGCTGAGCTGCGCCGGCTCGGCATCGAAACTGTTGGCCAGGCCGACCAGCGCGAGCTTGAATCGCGCCGCCTGTTCGCAGGCTTGCGCGTCCAGCGGGGTGAAGAGCTGCATCGGCAGCATCACGTTTTCGCCCACGGTCATGCTGCTCCACAGGGCGCCGGCCTGAAACGCCACACCGAAGCGCTGGCGCAACGTGGCCAGGGTTTGTGCGTCGGCGGCGTACAGGTCTTGCGTGCCGTGCAGCACCTGGCCGGCGGCGGGGGCTTGCAGGCCGATGAGATGGCGCAACAAGGTGCTCTTGCCGCAACCGCTGCCGCCCGCAATGGCCAGCACCTCGCCGGGCAACACGTCGAACGCGAGGTCGCGTTGCACGACGTTGTCGCCAAAGGCCATGGTGAGGCCTTGCACGCGGATCAAGGGAGCGGCCATCGCGTCACCAACCCAGTTGTTGAAAGACCACCGTGAGCACCGAGGCCACGACCACCATCCACACGATGGCCTGCACCACGGCGGCGGTGGTGGCGTCGCCCACGGCCTGCGCGCTCCGCCCGGCCGACATGCCTTGCAGGCAGCCGGCGAGCGCCACCAGCACCGCGTACACCGTGCCCTTGGCCAGGCCCACCAACACATGCGGCAGGGTGATCGCCTGCGCACTGGCATACACGTATTCAAGCGGTGTCACGCCGTAGATGCCCACCGCCACCAGCCAGCCCACCGCCATGCCCACCAGCGCGGCAAACGCGGTGAGCATGGGCCCCACGATGAGCAGCGCCAGCACGCGCGGCAAGACCAGAAAGTCGATCGGGTTCACACCCAGGGTGGTCAGCGCATCGACCTCTTCGTTGGCCCGCATGCTGCCGATTTGCGCGGCAAACGCTGCGCCCACGCGCCCCGCGAGCACGATGCCCACCAGCAGCGCGGCCACCTCGCGCACCACGCCCACCGTCACCAGATCGGCAATGAAGTTCTGCGCGCCAAACCGTTGCAGTTGGGCCGCGCCCATGTAGGCCACGATCAGGCCGACCAGAAAACTCACCAGCGCCACGATGGGCAGGCTGCGTGGGCCAGTCTGTTCGATCTGCCAGGCCAGGTCGCTCCAGCGCATGCCGCTTCTTCCCCGCAGCAGGCGGCCCGCCGACAGCAGCACCTCGCCCACCAAGGTGAGCGCGCGGCGTCCTTCGTTCCACCAGGCTTGTGTGCCAGCGCCCACACGGTGGATGCGCCCGGGCTCAAGGCGGGGCGCGCTGGCAACGGGCGTTTCGGTGAGTGCCATGGCCACGATCTCGCGCAGGCCCGTGGGCAGACCCTGAAGATCGATGCGCACTGGCGGCCGGGCCAGCGCGTTCAGGCGTTGCCACAAGGCGGACGCGAGCGCCACGTCCCAGGAGCCCAGGGCCGTGGTGTCAAAGCGCACCTCGCCCTGCACCAGAGCGCTCGGTACAGCGGGCAAGGCCGAGCGCTGACCCCGCCAATCGCCAGCGATGCCCAGCGTCCAGCCGTTCACCTGCTCGGTCCACTGCGCACGCGCCGCGTCCATGGGTGCCCCGGTGTGCGGGGTGTTGGCAGGGAGCGCTTCGGTCATCGCCACAGGCTAGAGGTGCCGAGTGGCCTGGTCGGTACGCTGCCACACATACGGCGCGCGGCGCGCGCCTCACAATGGAAATCACCCGTTTTCCAATCAAAGACCCGTGCCGATCAACCCCAGCGCCGACGCCCAACCCGCTCCCGCCCAACACCCGCGCTGGCGCCGCCCGGCCTGGGTGGTCGGTGGCCTGGTGGGCCTGCTGGTGCTGGGTGTGGCGGTGGGAGAGATGCGAGGTTGGCCCGTGTTGCGCCCGCCCATGGAGCGGGCCATGGCCAACGCGGCCGGGGTGCCGGTGGTGTTGCAGGGCGATGTGAAGCTGCACCTGATCTGGCGCCCACGTCTGGAGGTTGGTCGGCTGCAGATCGCGTCTGAGGAGCGTTTCAAGGTGCCGCACCTGCTGGACGCGCGGGACGTTTCTCTCGCATGGACCTGGGGCGACGTGTGGCGCTGGCGCCAGGGCCAGGCGTTGCGTGTGCACAGCCTGCAAGCCGACCAGCTCGATGCCCAGCTGGTGCGCCTGAAAGACGGCAGCGCCAATTGGCAGCTGGGTGCACCTCGACCCGAGGGCGCCGAGCCCGACGCGCCGCTGGGCCTGCCGCGCTTTGGCACGCTGCTCATGAACAAGGGTCGCATCGACTGGAACGACGCGGTGCAAGACGTGGACCTCAAGGTGGGTGTGCAGGGCAGCGAAGGCGAGGCCGTGCAAAGCGCAGAGGCGGGGTATGTGGCCACGTTCACCGGCCGCTACCAGGCCTTGCCGCTCAAGCTCAACGTGCGGGCTGGCAGCACGCTTCCCCTGCTGCAGGACGCCGATGGCGCCGCCGCCGCACCGTGGGTGCCCTTGCGCGTGGAAGGCAGTGTGGGCAGCTCGCGTCTGCTGTTCGACGGCCAGGCCGCCGCTCTGCTGGGCACACCGCGCTTGCAGGGCGAGATTCAATTCAAGGGTCGTTCGCTGGCCGCCGTGGGCGATCCGCTGGGCATCACGCTGCCGCAGACGCCGCCGTTTGATCTGCGCGGCACGCTGGACCACGAAGCCGGCGCGTGGCGTCTGAAAGCCAGGAGCGCCGTCATCGGCAGCAGCCAGTTGGCTGGCGACCTGCTGTTTGACCAGCGCGAGAGGCCCTCGAAGCTCTCGGGCCAGCTCACCGGCAACCGGCTGGCGCTGGCTGACTTGGGGCCTGCCATCGGTGGCGATAGCGGCGATACCACCAAAGACGACGCCACCGCGCCGGGCCGTGTTTTGCCGCAGCGCCGCTTTGACCTGCCCTCACTCAGAGCCATGAACGCCGATGTGCAGGTGGACATCGACCAGCTGGACTTCGGCACCACCGCCGTGGCGCCGCTGCAGAACCTGAAAACCCGCGTGCGCCTGGCAGGCGGCGTGTTGAAGCTCGAAGACCTGAAGGCCGCAGTTTCGGGCGGAACCATCGCAGGCTCCACCCAGCTCGATGCCAATGCCAGCCCGGCCGCCTGGGCGGCGAAACTCGACTTCAAAGCCATCGACATGGCGGGCTGGCTGCGTGGCTTGAGCACCGCAGACGCGACCAGCAGCGCAACCGCCAAGGGCACTGCCACCCTGAAGAAAGAGCGCAACGAAGCCCGCCAGGGCGGTGACCAGGCGGTGCAGAGTTACATCACAGGCTTGCTGTTTGGCAACGTGCACGTGCGCGGCGCGGGTCGATCCACCAGCGAGATCCTGGGCAGCCTCGATGGCCCGGTGCAACTCACCTTGCGCGACGGCACCTTGTCCCACCTGGCCACCGAAGCCATGGGCCTGGACGTGGCCGAATCGCTGGGGGTGCTCATCCGTGGCGATCAGCCGCTGCCGCTTCGGTGCGCGCGTTTCGACATGGTCGCCCGCAACGGAGTGGTGGCGCCCACGCTGGCGGTGATCGACAGCGCCGACAGCACCATGCGTATCAGCGGCCAGGTGAGTCTGCGCGACGAGACGCTCGCGCTGCGTGTGGTCACGCGCTCGCACGACTGGTCGCCGCTGTCATTGCGCACCCCCGTCACCGTGTCGGGCACCTTGGCCGATCCACAGGTCGGCATCGAAGCGAGGGGCCTTATCGGGCGTGTGCTCGGGGCGGTGGCCCTGGGTGCGGCGGCGGGCCCGGCCGCGGCCTTGTTGCCGCTGGTTGAACAGGGCTCCACCAGCAAAGTCGATCCCTGCACCGTGGCGGCCGTGCCGGAACAGACCGGGGCTCAGCCAGCGGCGCCCCGCAAGCCCTGAACGCAGCGCCAGCGTCGGCGTTTTCCTACAGCGGCTCAGGGTGCCGGCTTGCAGAAAACCGGGTGGGTGGCACCGACACTGGATCCATCGCAACGGAAGTCGTTGCAACCAACCAGGAGCCCAACATGCTGCACTACGCCGTCGTCTTCTTCATCATTGCCCTGATCGCTGCCGTGCTCGGCTTTGGCGGTCTGGCCGCCGGCGCGGCCAGCATCGGCAAGGTTCTGTTCGTCATCTTCATCGTGATGGCCCTGGTGACCATCGTGGCCGACCTGGTGCGCAAGCGCTGAGCTCGGTTCAGGCTTTGGGGTACAGCACCATCTGCGTGCAGCGAAACAGGGCAATGGTCTTGCCCGTTTCGCGGTGCGTGACGGTGGCGTCCCACACCTGCGTGGTGCGGCCCAGGTGGACCGGTGTGGCCACGCAGTCGATGGTGCCTTCGCGTGCCGTGCCCAGGTGGTTGCTCTTGAGCTCGATGGTGGTGAAACCGTTGGCGTCCTTGGGCAGGTTGGCCACGCAGCCATAGCCGCAGCTGGTGTCGGCCAGCGTGACCACGCTGCCCGCGTGCAGAAAGCCGTTGGGCGCCATGGTGGTGGCTTGTACCGCCAGTTCGGATCGCACCTCGGTGGGACTCACGTGGGTGATGACCAGGCCCAGGTGGCCGGGCAGCGCGCCTGCGCCGCGGGCGTTGAATTGTTCGGCGAGTGTGTTCATGGTGGCTCCTGCGGTGTGGATGTGGGGAGGGTTCATCGGGTCCAGCTGCCCAGCTTGATGGCCACGGCGATGGTGGAACCATAGACCACCAGGCTGAACGCCACCACGGCAAAGAGGCCGCTGGCCGGGGTCTGGAAGACGCGCACGCACAGCCAGCCGCCCACCACCAGGATCACCAGCCGCGCCACACTGCCCGCCAGCGGCCAGAACATGCGGCCCGCGCCTTGCGAGGCGAAAAACAGCGCCAGGCCCAGGCCGAAAAATGCGTAGCAACCCCCCACGATGTGCAGGTAGGTGGCGCCCATCGCCAGCACCTCGGCGTCCGTTGTGAACAGCCCCATCCACAGCGACGGTGCGAGCGCGGTGGTCACGCCGATCAGGCCGGTGATCGCCGCCACCACCCCGCCACCCACCCAGGCCACGCGCACGGCGCGCGCCGATTGACCGGCACCCATGTTGGTCGCCACCATGGCGGTGAGCGCCGTGCCGAAGCCGAACGCGATCGGCACCAGGATGTATTCGAGCCGCGCCGCCACGCCGTAGCCCGCGAGCGCTGCGGTGCCGAAGCTGCCGACAAAGGCCGTCGCCACCGCGATCGACGCGTTGCTGATCACCGGGCTCAGCGAGGCCGGCAGACCCACGCGCAGGATGTCGCGCAGCAGCGGCTTGTTCAGCCGCCAGGGCGCGCGTTGCAGTTGTACCGCGCCGTCGCGCTTGAGCAGGTAGGCCAGCATCACCACCGCCGAGGCGCCGTTGACCAGCAGCGTGCTCAGCGCCGCGCCCGCAATGCCAAGGCCGGGCACCGGGCCCCAGCCGAACACCAGCAGCGGGCACAGCGCCAGGTGCAGCACCGCCGTGCCCAGCAGCAGCAGCGAGGGCAGCAGCATGTTGCCCGCGCCGCGCACCACGGCGGCCAGCACGTTGGTGAACCACATGATCACCGCGCCACTGAACAGCACGTTGGAATACGCCAGCGCGGCGTCGAGCGCGGCGCCACGCCCGCCCATGCCGCCGAAGATGCCGCGCCCGAAACCCAGCAGCGCCACCATGAACAGCACGGCCAGCGCCAGGGCGATGAACAGCGCTTGCTGCGCCAGTCGGCTGGCGTCCTCGCTGCGGCCGGCGCCCAGCGCGCGCGCCACGGCCGCGGTGGTGGCGCCGCCGATGCCGCCGGCCGACATCTGGATCATCAGCATGGAGAGCGGGAACACGAGCGCGATGCCCGCCAGCGCGTCGGCACCCAGTCGCCCGAGGATGTAGCCGTCGTAGCCGATCACGATGGTCATGGCGAACAGGCCCATCACGTTGGGCGTTGCCAGGCGCATGAGGGTGGGCAGCAGCGGGGCGTGCAGCATTTGCTGCACCCGCAGCTGGGCTTGTGCGGCGCTCACTGCAAACCTTCGTGTTGCACCAGCAAGGCGTGGCGGTTGGCAGCAAGCAACGCCTTGCCCTCGGCGTTGTTGCCCAGGGCGCGCGCGAGTTGCAGCGCGCCCACCAGCTGGCTGGCCACCGCGGCGGCCGCATCCGGCGGGGTTCCTTCGGGCAGGGTGTTGGCCACCCGCTGCACCAGGCTGCGCACCCGCTGCGCCGCTGCTGCCCGTACCTCGGGCGCCTGGCGCGGCATTTCGCCCGCCAGTGCCGCCACCGCACAACCGCCCTCGGTGTCGATCAAATGCCGATCCGACAGATAGCCTTCGATGAGCGCGCGAAACGGGCTCGCGCCCTGGGCTTGCCGAGCACTGTTGCCCCGGTTCAAACGATCGGCGCTCTGCTGCCCGGCGTGCTCCAGGGCTTCCACCAGCAAGGCGTCGCGCGAGGCGAAGTGGGCGTAGAAGCCGCCGTGGGTCAGCCCGGCTTCTTTCATGATGCCGCACGCCCACCCCCTGGAAGCCCGCGCGGCGGATGGCGCGTGCGGCGGTGTCCAGGATGCGTTCGTGGGTCAGGGCTTTGCGGCTGGGGGTGGTGTGCATGCCCGCAGTGTAGCCATAAATATGATGATCGTCATATTCTGGGTGCGTCGCCCGGACCGGGGCCGAGCAAGCCGTCGGCTTCAGAGAAAACGTTCGAGGTAGCGGCGCGAAGCGCGGTCCAGCGCGTTGCGGTCGGGGATGTCGAACACCACGCCGTGCGCGCTGGTGATCAGCAAGCGGCGCTGACCCGGCAGGCGACGGATGTCTTCCTCCACCTTGAGCACCAGCTCGGTGGGCCCCCGGTCGGTGTCCACCTGCCAGGTGCTGGGCGTGCCGAAGGTGCTCACCGCGCGGATGCGCTGGATCACCGGCGAGAACTCGCGCTCGGCCAGGGCCTGGGCCACCGCAGCCCGCCGGATGTCGTCCAGCGCATCAAGCCGTTCCACAAACACCAGCTCGTGACCGTTCGCTCCCACGATGGAAATGGCCTCAGCGGGTGCGCTCAGGGGGAACGAGCGCACCACCTGCACGCCCACCTGCGGCTCACCGCCGGCCACGCGGCACACCCAGCGGCCCTGGGCGTCGCACGAAAGTTCGAAGTCGTTCGGGGTTGGGGTGGTCTTCATTGCGGGAGGTTGCCGGTGTGCGCCGAGGGCTGCGGCAGGTGGTGGGCCAGGGCGTTGTCGATGCGGTCCGGGTCTTCAGCGGCGGCCTGGCGGGCCTGCGCTTCGTGCAGGCGCCAGTAGTGGCCCTGGCGCGCCATCAGCTCGTCGTGCGGGCCCACTTCCACCACCTCGCCACGGTCCATCACCACCAGGCGGTCGGCCTTGCGCAGCGTGGAGAGGCGGTGTGCGATCGCGATCGTGGTGCGGCCCTGCACCAGGTTGTCCAGCGCCTTCTGGATCTCTTTCTCGGTCTCGGTGTCCACCGCCGAGGTGGCTTCGTCCAGGATCAGGATGCGCGGATCGATCAGCAGCGCACGCGCGATGCTGATGCGCTGGCGCTCACCGCCGGAGAGGCCTTGCCCGCGCTCACCCACCAGCGAGTCGTAGCCGTGGGCCAGCCGCAAGATGAATTCGTGCGCGTTCGCGGCGCGTGCGGCGGCCACGATTTCCTCGCGCGTGGCGCCGGGTTTGCCGTAGGCGATGTTGTCGGCCACGGTGCCGAAGAACAGGAACGGCTCCTGCAGCACCAGCCCGATGTGGCGGCGGTAGTCGGCCACGGCGAAGCGGCGGATGTCGGTGCCATCGAGTTCGATGCGGCCCTCGCTCACATCGTGGAAGCGGCAGATCAGGTTGACCAGCGTGCTCTTGCCCGAGCCGCTGTGGCCCACCAGGCCGATCATTTCGCCGGGGCGGATGGTGAGGCTCAGGTCGCGAATGACGGAGCGGTTGCCGTAGCGGAAGGCAATGCCGTGGATATCGAGGCCGCCCTGCACCCGAACGTCCTTCACCGGCTCGGCCGGCTCGGGCACGTTGGACACATGGTCCAGGATGTCGAAGATGCGCTTGGCACCCGCCGCCGCTTTCTGCGTGACCGAGACGATGCGGCTCATGGAGTCGAGCCGACCGTAGAAGCGGCCGATGTAGGCGATGAAGGCGGTGAGCACACCGACCGTGATGTCGCCCTTGGCGATTTGCCAGATGCCGAAGGCCCAGACCACCAGCAGGCCCACGTCGGTGAGCAGGGTCACGGTGGGCGTGAACAGGCTCCAGGTCTTGTTGATGCG
>JAJNQE010000131.1 GCA_021154985.1 Hydrogenophaga sp. | reverse complement strand
TCACTGGAGAGAAGCGCCATGTCGACGAAACCCCAAACCGCCCGCCGATTCACCCTCAAAACCCTCTCTGCTGCCGCGATGGTGGCCACGCTGGGTGGCCTCTCGGCCCTGCCGGCCCACGCGCAGTCGACCATCAAGGTCGGCGTGCTGCACAGCCTCTCCGGCACCATGGCCATTTCGGAAACCGTGCTCAAGGACACGGTGCTCATGGCGATCGACGAGATCAACGCCAAGGGCGGCGTGCTCGGCAAGAAACTGGAGCCCGTGGTGGTCGACCCCGCTTCCAACTGGCCGCTGTTCGCCGAGAAGACCAAGCAGTTGCTGACGCAGGACAAGGTCGCCGTGATCTTCGGTTGCTGGACCTCGGTGTCGCGCAAGTCGGTGCTGCCGGTGGTGGAAGAGGCCAACGGCCTGTTGTTCTACCCGGTGCAGTACGAAGGCGAAGAGCTGAGCAAGAACGTGTTCTACACTGGTGCCGCGCCCAACCAGCAGGCCATCCCCGCTGTCGAATACCTGATGAGCAAGGACGGCGGTTCGGCCAAGCGCTGGGTGCTGCTGGGCACCGACTATGTGTACCCGCGCACCACCAACAAGATCCTCCGCGCGTTCCTGAAAGCCAAGGGCGTGAAGGACGAGGACATCATGGAGGAGTACACGCCCTTCGGTCACTCCGACTACCAGACCATCATCGCCAACATCAAGAAGTTCTCGTCGGCCGGCAAGAAGACGGCCGTGGTCTCGACCATCAACGGCGACTCCAACGTGCCGTTCTACAAGGAACTGGGCAATGCCGGTCTGTCCGCCAAGGACGTGCCGGTGGTGGCCTTCTCGGTGGGTGAGGAAGAACTGCGCGGCGTGGACACCAAGCCGCTCGTGGGTCACCTCGCGGCATGGAACTACTTCATGAGCGTGAAGAGCCCGGCCAACACCGAATTCACCAAGAAGTGGGCCGCCTATGCCAAGGCCAAGAACATCCCGGGCCACAAGGACAAGCCGCTCACGAACGACCCGATGGAAGCGACCTACATCGGCATCAACATATGGGCCCAGGCCGTGGCGAAGGCCAAGTCCACCGACACCGACAAGGTCATTGCCGCGATGGCCGGCCAGACCTTCAAGGCACCGGGTGGCTTCACCTCCACGATGGACAAGGAAAACCACCACCTGCACAAGCCCGTGTTCATCGGCGAAGTGAAGGCCGATGGCCAGTTCAACGTGGTGTGGAAGACGCCGGGCCCGGTGGTGGCCGATCCGTGGAGCGACTACATCGCCGAGAACAAGGGCAAGAAGAACGTGCCCGACCTGAAGGTCAAGTGACCCATCGGCACCCGCTGGCATCCATGGGGACGCCCGCGGGGTGCGGCCTTGCTGCCCCGGCGCGCGTGCCAGCCGGGGCGCCTTGAATCTCCGACCTGAAAGACGGACCCCATGCGTCCCTTCCCCTTTGAATGGCTGATGCGTGTGCTGCTGGCGATGTGCCTGGTGGCCAGCGCACCGGCTGCCCATGCGCTCACCCCGGCCGACGCGCTCGCGCTGGTCGATGGCGACACCGACACCCGCATCGATACCTTGAACCGGCTTGCCGCCGAGCCCGGCGACAAAGCCGCTGCGCTGATCAAGGCCATGGCCGACGAGGCCGTGCGCGTGCAGGGCGAGCGCGTGTTCATCGTCGAGGGCGGTGGCGCCATCGACGCGGTGACCGGTGACAGACTCGCCGCGCTGCCGGACGACGCCAGCGACATCATGGTCAACAACCGCCTGCGCAGCGCGATGGAGAACGCGCTGGCGGGCATGGAATTGCTCGGCGCCGCACCCGAGCGCCAGCGGGAAGCGGCGAGCACGCTGCAGCGCACCGCGTTCGAAGAACCCGACATCAGCCAGCTTGCCCTGATCGACAAGGCCCTGGCCGGCGAGCTTGATGCGCGGGCGCGCCAGAGCCTGGAACTGGCGCGGGCCGCGGTGTTGCTGGCGAGCGAAGACCCGGCGCAACGCCTGGCCGCTGCCGAGAAACTGGGCGAGGCCAAACAACCTGTCGTGCGCCCGTTGCTGCTGGCGCAGATGGAGAAGGAAGAAGACCCGAAGGTGAAGGCCGCGTTGAAGGCCTCGCTCTCCGATCTGGACACGACGCTGGCCATCGGCAGCGCGCTGGGCCAGGCCTTCACCGGCATCAGCCTGGGCAGCATCCTGCTGCTGGCCGCGCTGGGCCTGGCGATCACGTATGGCCTCATGGGCGTGATCAACATGGCGCACGGCGAGCTGATCATGATCGGCGCCTACGCCACCTGGCTGGTGCAGAGTTTCTTCCGCACGTCGCTGCCCGCGTACTTCGACTGGTACCTGCTGGTGGCGATGCCGGTGGCGTTCCTCGCATCGGGCCTGGTCGGCGCGGCGATGGAGCGCACGGTGATCCGCTTTCTCTACGGCCGCCCGCTCGAGACGCTGCTGGCCACCTGGGGCATCAGCCTGGTGCTGATGCAGGCCGTGCGCAGCCTGTTCGGCGCGCAGAACGTGGGCGTGGAAAACCCGTCGTGGATGAGCGGCGGCATCACCTTGCTGGGCAACCTGAACCTGCCCTGGAACCGCATCGTCATCATCGGCTTCGCGCTCGCGGTGCTGCTGGGCGTGACGCTCCTGATCGGCAAGACGCGCCTGGGCCTGTTCGTGCGCGGCGTGACGCAGAACCGGCCCATTGCGTCGTGCATGGGCGTGAACACCGCGCGCATCGACACCTATGCCTTCGCGCTCGGCTCGGGCATTGCCGGCCTGGCGGGTTGTGCGTTGAGCCAGATCGGCAACGTCGGCCCCGACCTCGGGCAGAACTACATCGTGGACTCGTTCATGGTGGTGGTGCTCGGCGGCGTGGGCCAGCTCGCCGGCACGGTGTACGCCGCGCTGGGGCTGGGCATGTTGAACAAGTTCATTGAAGGCTGGGCCGGTGCGGTGCTGGCCAAGATCGCGGTGCTGGTCTTCATCATCGTGTTCATTCA
>JAJNQE010000128.1 GCA_021154985.1 Hydrogenophaga sp. | reverse complement strand
TAAACCTCCACGGATACCGGGCCCTGCCGCTAAAGCGGGTCTGGATACCAAAGGCCGATGGAAAGGAACGCCCCCTGGGCATCCCAACCATGCGGGACCGTGCGATGCAGGCCCTGTGCTTGTTGGCCATGGAGCCCGCCGCAGAGTGTCACGCCGACCCGAACTCGTATGGGTTCAGAAAGGGACGGTCAACGCACGACGCGCGGCAACAGCTGTTTGTGTGCCTATCCAAAAAGGTTTCGGCCCAATGGGTTTTGGACGCAGACATCACGGGGTTCTTCGACAACATCAACCACGACTGGTTGCTCGCCAATGTTCGAATGAACAGGCGGGTGCTGGGGCAGTGGTTGCGCTGCGGAGTGGTGGACAAACAGCAGCTCCAGAAAACGGAGGCGGGGACTCCTCAGGGGGGGATCATCTCGCCGCTGCTGGCAAACCTGACGCTGGACGGGCTCGAAGCGGGACTCATGCGGTTCTTAAAGGACCAACTGGGTTTTGAGAAAGCCAAGAAGGCCAAGGTTCATCTGGTGCGGTATGCCGATGACTTCGTGGTGACGGGTGACTCGAAAGAGGTACTTGAAACCGTGGTCCGACCTTGGGTGGAAGCATTCCTGCGCGAGCGGGGGCTGCAACTGCACACGGGGAAGACGCGCATCGTGCATATCAACGAAGGATTTGATTTCCTAGGGTGGAACTTCCGTAAGTACTCGGAGACACTGCTCATCAAGCCAAGCCACAAAAACGTGAAAGCGTTCTACAGCAAGGTTCGGGAAGTCATCGCAGGACACCTCTCACAACCAAAGGAGGTACTGATAGCAAAGCTGAACCCAATCCTTCGGGGCTGGGCTCGATACCATCAAGGCGTTGTGGCCAAGGCGACATTCACCAAGCTAGATCACCAGATTCTCTGGCGGTTACGGCGGTGGGGGATGCGCCGCCATCCCCGGTGGACCAGGGGGAAAGTGTTCAAGCACTATTGGACACACACCTCAGGCCGCTGGGAGTTCGAAGCCAAAACGCGCAACAGATGGGACGAGGAGATGCAGCTGCGGCTGTACACCCTTGCGGACACGAAAATTGTTCGTCACAAGAAGGTCATTGGGGAATACCACCCCTATGACCCTGCATGGGAAGCCTATGGAGAAGGCCTCAAGCGCAACCGGATGGTGCAGTCCGTCTGGAGCGGACAGAGGCTGGAACTGTGGATGACCCAGAACGGCAAATGTGCACACTGTGGGACCGACATGGACCACGAGGACAGCGGGCTCGACAACCACCACATCGTCCCAGTACGTTGGGGTGGCACGGACAGTCTGTCGAATCGTGTGTTGCTGCACCCATGGTGTCACAGGCGTATCCACGCCCTAGGTTTGGAGGTAGCCAAGCCGGTCCCAGTACGGGGACTTTAATCCGGTGCTATAGAGTAGGGTATGCAACCTGATAACTCTATCTACCCGGTGGTCGTGCATGAGCCGTATGCGTCGAAAGGCGCACGTACGGTTCTTAGGGGGGGCTCTGGTGGAAACACCAGGGTCCTACCCTCCAATACCTTGCACCGCGTCAAAGGCCCGTCCACCCAGCGTGCTTGTCGACCCCTGGCGGGCCCGACGAATCCCTCAAAGCTGGTGCTTCAGACCGCGCTGGCCCTGGTGGTCGCAGGCGCTTGTTTCGGTGCATCGGCTCAAATCCCCCCACCCGCCCCAACCGCTGCCGCGACCTCGGGCGACGCGGTGGTCAACTCGGCGCTGAACGCGCCCCTGTTCTATCAGTTGCTGCTCGGTGAACTCAATGTGCGCGCAGGCGAGCCCGGCACAGGTTACTCGTTCATCCTCGATGCCGCCCGCAAGCAGCGCGACCCTCTGCTCTACCGCCGCGCCGTCGAAGTAGCCCTGCAGGCCCGGTCCGGCGAAGCCGCGCTGGCGGCTGCACGTGCGTGGTCAACCGAGCTGCCCAGCAGCGCGGAAGCCCGCCGGTTCGAGTTGCAGATCCTGCTCGCACTCAACCGCGTCGGTGAAACCGGGTCGGTCCTGCAAGCCATCTTGAACGAAGCCTCGGCCGCCGAGCGAAACGACACCATCAACGCGATCCCCCAGACCTATTCGCGCGTGGCCGACAAGAACCAGGCCGCCGCGGTGGTGCGCGAAGCCCTGGGCCCCTACCTCAAACAACCCGCCCATGCGGCCACGGCTTTCACGTCGATTGGTCGCATGTACCTCGCACAAGATCGGTTGCCCGAAGCGCTGGTGTCGGCCCGCCTCGGCCACACGGCCGAGCCTGCGTCGGCCTTCCCGGCCCTGCTCGCGCTGGAGCTCATGGAACGCGGCGAGCCGCAGGCCGAGCCCATCGTGCGCCAGCAGCTCGAAGCCAGCGGCGTCAACACGGCTGCCGACACGGCGGTGGCACTCGCCTATGCACGGATCCTGATTGACACGCAGCGCAACACGGAAGCACGCGCGCAGCTCGAAAAAATCACCGCGCGACAGGCCGATCAGGCCGAGCCATGGCTCCTGCTCGGTTCCTTGCAACTGCAGGAGAACGCGCTGCCGGCAGCCACAGCGTCGCTCGAAAAGTACATGGCCCTGGCCCGGCAAGCAGGCGATGAGCGCGCGGCTCGCGGTCTCACGCAGGCTTATTTGATGATGGCGCAGATCGCCGAAAAACGCCGCGACTACGCAGCGGCCAACGCCTGGCTCGACCGCATTGAAAACGCCGACGACATCATGGCCGCGCAAATGCGCCGCGCATCGCTCCTGGCGCGCCAGGGCCAGATGCCGCAAGCCCGTGCCTTGCTGCGCAGCCAGCCCGAACGCCGCCCCGAAGACGCGCGCCTGAAGCTGGTGGCCGAAGCGCAGTTGCTGCGCGACTTCAAGCTCTGGAAGGAGGCCTACGAGATCTACGGCGAAGCGGTGGCACGCTTCCCCGACGAGGCCGACCTGCGCTACGACCAGGCCATGATGGCCGAGAAAGCCGGCAAGCCGGCCGACATGGAGGTGTTGCTGCGCGCGCTGATCGCCGCCAAACCCGATTTCCACCACGCCTACAACGCGCTGGGCTATTCGCTGGCCGATCGCAACGAACGCCTGCCCGAAGCCAAAAAGCTGATCGAGAAGGCGGTGGAGTTGGCGCCGGGCGACGCCTACATTCAAGACAGCCTGGGCTGGGTCGAATTTCGCCTGGGCAACACGGCCCGCGCCCTGGACATCCTCCAGGCCGCGTACGGCAAGCGACCCGATCCGGAAATCGCCGCCCACCTGGGTGAGGTGCTGTGGGTCAAAGGTCAGCGCGAAGAAGCACTCAAAATTTGGCGCGAGGGGCTGATGTTGTCGGCGGACAACGAGACGCTGCAAGGAACGCTCAAGCGCCTGCGCGTCAAGCCATGAGGTGGGCGGCGTTGCTGGCCACCGTGGCCCTTTTGACCGCCTGCGCCACGCCGCAGCGCGCCGTTCAGCCGGGCGATGAGCTCTGGAGTGGCCGCCTGGCCATGTCGGTGCAAAGCGATCCGCCCCAATCGTTTTCGGCCGGCTTCGAATTGCGCGGCACACCGGATGCGGGCGAGCTGCAACTCACCTCGCCCCTGGGCACTTCGATCGCCACCGTGATGTGGGTGCCCGGCAGTGCCGAACTGCGCCAGGGCGGCCAGGTCACCCGCCGGGGCAGCCTGGACGAACTCACCGCCGAACTCAGTGGCACGCCCGTGCCGGTGTCGGCCCTCTTCGGCTGGCTGCGCGGGCGGGCGACCGATGTGCCGGGCTGGCAGGCCGATCTGACGCGCCAACCCGAAGGCCGCATCACGGCTCGCCGGGTCTCGCCCGCGCCCACGGCAGAACTTCGGGTCGTGGTGCAGCCATGACCCAGGGAACCCGCCTGCGGCGCCTGCTCGACGTGCCGGCGCCCGCCAAGCTCAACCTGTTTTTGCACATCACCGGCCGGCGAGACGACGGCTACCACCTGCTGCAATCCGTCTTCATGCTCGTCGACTGGTGCGACCGCCTGCACTTCGAAGTGCGCAGCGACGGCCAGATCAGCCGCGAAGACCTCACACCCGGGACGCTGCCCGCAGAAGACCTGTCTGTGCGCGCTGCCCGCGCGCTGCAGACCGCCACCCATTGCCCCCACGGCGTGCACATCGCGCTCGAAAAGAACCTGCCTGCGGAAGCCGGCATGGGCGGCGGTTCGTCGGACGCAGCCACCACCCTGCTCGCACTCAACCGCTTGTGGGGCCTGGGCCTGACGCGTTCACAGCTCGCCACCATTGGACTCACCCTGGGCGCCGATGTGCCGTTTTTCATCGGCGGACGCCACGCCTGGGTCGAAGGCATGGGCGAGCGGCTCACACCCTTGACGTTGCCCGCAGCCCGGTTTGTGGTGATCAAACCCCAGGGCGGCGCGTCCACCCAACGCATCTTCAGCGCGCCCGAACTCAAACGGGACACAAAAACTGCTACAATCCAAGGCTTTGCTGCAAACGACTCGCGAGAAGATGTCCCAACAAATGGGATGGTCGACATCCAGAAAATTCTGGATTTCGGACACAACGATCTTCAACCCGTGGCGCAGGCGCTGTGCCCCGATGTGGGGCGCTGCATACAGTGGTTGCAAGACCAGGGTTTGCAGGGGCGCATGACCGGATCGGGCACGGCGGTGTTTGCACAAATGCTGCAGGCCATGCAACTGACCACCGCCCCGAGCGACTGGACGGTTCGTGAATGCAGCAACATGGATGTCCATCCATTGCTCGACTGGTGCTCCGATTAGAATCGGCAAGCGTTCAGCCCAGGCAGTGGTTGCGCAACCTGCGACAAGGTTTTTCGGTGGTTTGTCCGGCTTCACGCTGAACAAATCTCCTGCGTAGGGGAGTCGCCAAGTTGGTAAAGGCACTGGATTTTGATTCCAGCATGCGAGGGTTCGAGTCCTTCCTCCCCTGCCACCGTTTTCGTCACATCATGTACCCACCGGCCGTTCCACGAACGGCCATTTTTTGACGGCGATCCATCTGGGCCGTCGCTCAAACAGCTGGGAACCCCATGCAAGTTCAGCCGCCGGATTTCATGATCTTCACCGGCAACGCCAATCCGGTGTTGGCCTCCGAGATCGCACAGCATCTGGGCACCCAGCTCGGTGCGGCCAATGTGGGGCGATTCTCCGACGGCGAAGTCACGGTCGAAATCACCCAGAACGTGCGCGCGCGTCACGTTTTTGTGATCCAGTCCACCTGCTCGCCGACCAACGAGAACTTGATGGAACTCATCATCATGGTCGACGCGCTCAAGCGCGCATCGGCCGTGAGCATCTCGGCCGTCATCCCCTATTTCGGTTACGCCCGCCAGGATCGCCGTCCACGCTCGGGCCGTGTGCCGATCTCGGCCAAGGTCGTGGCCAACATGCTGACCGCCGTGGGCGTGAACCGCGTGTTGACCATGGACCTGCACGCCGACCAGATCCAGGGTTTCTTCGACATCCCGGTGGACAACATCTACGCCTCGCCGGTGCTGTTGGGCGACCTGCGTCAGAAAAACTACCCCGACCTGCTCGTGGTCTCGCCCGACGTGGGTGGTGTGGTGCGCGCCCGCGCGCTGGCCAAGCAGCTCAACTGCGACATGGCCATCATCGACAAGCGCCGGCCCAAGGCCAACGTGTCGGAAGTGATGCATGTGATCGGCGACATCGAAGGTCGCAACTGCGTGATCATGGACGACATGATCGACACCGCCGGCACGCTGGTCAAAGCCGCTGAAGTGCTCAAGGAGCGCGGCGCCAAACACGTCTACGCCTACTGCACGCACCCGATCTTCTCGGGCCCGGCCATCGAGCGCATTGCCAAGGGCAGCGCTCTTGATGAAGTGGTGGTCACCAACACGATTCCCCTGTCGCAAGCCGCCCAGGCCTGCGCCAAGATCCGCCAGCTCTCCGTGGCACCGCTGATGGCCGAAACCATCGCGCGCATTGCCTCGGGCGAGTCGGTGATGAGTTTGTTTGCCGATCAGGACAACCTCTTCTAAGAGAACCTGAAGGCAACAAAAGCGGGCGACCTCCATGTTGGAGGTTGCTCTTTTGAAACAGAGGCGTTCTGGTCGCGGAACCCCTCCACAGGAGTTATTTATGCAATTCGTCGCTTTTGAGCGCGCCAAGCAGGGCACGGGTGCGAGCCGCCGTCTCCGCAACACCGGCCGCACGCCCGGTATCGTTTTTGGTGGGGAAGCACCCGCCGCCACGATCGAACTCGATCACAACGCCTTGTGGCACGCCCTGAAGAAGGAAGCGTTCCACTCCTCCATCCTCGAGATGGACGTGGCCGGCACGGTGCAAAAAGTGTTGCTGCGCGATGTGCAGTACCACCCGTACAAGCCCCTCGTGCTGCATGTGGACTTCCAGCGCGTGAACGACAAGACCCGTCTGCACAAAAAAGTGCCGCTGCACTTCATCAACGAAGAGAACTCGCCTGCGGTCAAGACCGACAAGTGCCTGATCAACCACGTGATGACCGAGATCGAAATCGAATGCCTGGCCACGCAACTGCCTGAGCACATCACGGTTGACCTGGGCGAAGTCGTCAAGGGCGGCACCGTTCACACCGGCGACATCAAGCTGCCCAAGGGCATCAAGCTCGTGATGCACGGCCGCAAGAACCTGACCATCGCCACCGTGGTGGAGCCGGTTGAAGACGTGGTGGCAGCCCCCGTGGCTGCGCCTGTCGACGACAAGAAGGGCGCCAAAGGCAAGAAGAAGTAATTCGTCCTCGGACCTGTGACTTCATCAAAACGGCCCGCTTGCGCGGGCCGTTTTGCATTCAGCGCCCCCAGACCTCCCGATAATCCCACCCCATGATCAAACTCATCGCCGGCCTGGGCAATCCGGGACCGGACTACGAACACACGCGCCACAACGCCGGCTTCTGGTGGGTGGACGAAGCCGCGCGCCTGCTCAAGACGTCGCTGCAGATGGAGCGGGGCCATTTCGGGCTGGTGGCGCGCGCCAATGTGGCGGGTCAGAATGTCTGGCTGGTCGAACCGCAGACCTTCATGAACCTCTCGGGCAAGTCGGTGGCGTCGTTGGCGCGCTTCTTCAAGATCACGCCCGAAGAAGTGCTGGTGGTGCACGACGAGCTGGACCTGCCCCCCGGCGAGGTGAAGCTCAAGAAAGGCGGTGGGCACGCCGGCCACAACGGTCTGCGCGACATCCACGCCCAGTTGGGCAGTGCGGGCTACTGGCGCCTGCGGGTGGGCATCGGCCACCCGGGCAACAAGAACGAGGTGGCCAACTGGGTGCTGAAGAAGCCTTCACCCGACGACCGCATTGCGATCGCGCAAGCGCTGGACCGCAGCCTGAAGGCCTTGCCCCATCTGATTGAAGGTGAAATGGACAAGGCCACCGCGCTCATCCACACCAGCAAGCCGCCCCGGCCCAAACCACCGCGTCCGGCAAAGCCGGATCAGGTGCCCGACGTGGGCGCACCCGGCGCGGGCGCATCACCGGCGCCCGACAAGGGCTGACCGGCTTTCTGCAGTCGCTGGTATTTCTGCCAGAGCGTCTCGCGCGATTCGATGTGGTCCGGGTGGATGGGAATGCAGCTCACCGGACAGACCTGCACGCACTGCGGCTCGTCAAAGTGGCCCACGCACTCGGTGCAGCGCGCAGGGTCGATCTCGTAGATCTCCTCGCCCATGTAGATGGCCTGGTTGGGGCACTCGGGCTCGCACACATCGCAGTTGATGCATTCGTCGGTGATCAGCAGGGCCATGGCGATCGCTCCCTGTTCAGGCTTGCAAAGGCGCTGGCTTGAGGTGAACCGCCACGTTGGTGTTCACCATCTGCGACACGTCACCGCCCAGCTGCGAAATCTCGCGCACCAGGGTGCTGGAGATGCATTGCAACTCGGCCTGGGGCAGCAGGAACACGGTTTCCACCGCCGGATTGAGCTTGCGGTTCATCGCAGCCATCTGGGCTTCGTAGTCGAAGTCGGTCAGGTTGCGGATGCCGCGAACCACGGCGCACGCGCCCTGCTGGCGGCAGAAATCCATGATGAGACCGTCGAAAGGCAAAACGCGCACCATGCCGGGCATGCGCGCCGCCGCTTCGGCTGCCATGTCCAACCGCTGCTGCAATGAAAAGCGGGTCTTTTTGTGGTGGGCAATGGCCACCGCGATGATCACCTCGTCAAACAGCAACGCCGCGCGGCGCGCCACGTCTTCGTGACCGAGCGTGAGCGGATCAAACGTGCCGCTGTAGACAGCCACGCGGGGCTGCTGTGAGGAAGAGGACAGGTCGGAAGACATGGCCGGAATTATGCGCGCGGGGCTGTCAGCACCCACTCACTGCGCGGGCAATGGCCGCAACAGGTGAAAGGCCACCGCGCCCGCCTTGCCCTGGCGGTGCAACTGCAGGCCCAGTGTCGCGAGTTCGTCGTCGAGCCAGGGGCGCGGTGCCTCCAGATACACGAGACCTTCCGCACCGATGGCTTGCCGCGCAGCAGCCAGGGCCGCGAGCACCACGGTTTCGTTTTGAGCGTCGGCAAACGGCGGGTCGAGGAACACCACATCAAAGCCCTGCCCGGCGCGCTGGCGCAACGCGGCCACGCCGTCACCGCGCTCCACACGCACCGCGGTGGCCTTGAGCTTGGTCACAGTGCGGCTGAGGTTGGCGAGCAAGGCGCTATCTTGCTCCACCAGCACCACCTCCACCGCGCCGCGCGACGCGGCTTCCAGCCCCAGCGCACCGGTGCCGGCAAAAGCGTCGAGGCAACGCAGACCTGTGAGGTCTTGCCCGAGCCAGTTGAACAAGGTCTCTCGCACACGCGAGGGTGTGGGGCGCAAGCCGGGCCGGTCGGCCACGGGCAGCAGCGTGCGTTTCCAGAGGCCACCGATGATGCGGATTTCGTGTGGTGCGCTGGCTGCGGCGCGCGCCGCAGAAACAGGAGGTTTTTTCATGCCGCCGAGCTTACGCGACCCGAACGCGCATCCCGTTCAGGGCTGGGCGCCCACCACGACCGTCACCATGCGGTCGGGCTGCAGCACCCGGGCAAACGACCGCCGGATGTCGGCCACGCTCACGCGCTCGATCTGCTGCGTCCAGGTGTCCAGATAATCCAGCGGCAACCCGTTCCAACCGATGTTGGCCACGTTGTCGAGCAGCTTGCGGTTGCTGTCGATGCGCAGCGAAAAGCCGTTGACCAGAAACGCCTTGGCCGCGTTGAGTTCGTCTTCCGTCGGCCCCTGCTCGACGAATTGCTTCACCACCGTGCGCGACACGTCCACGGCCTGGGCTGCCTGGTCGGGGCGTGTGGTCAGGCCGATCTGGAACGCCCCGGCGTGGCGGCCAGGCGAAAAGTAGCTGTACACGCTGTAGCTCAGACCGCGTTTCTCGCGCACTTCGGTGGTCAGACGCGAAACAAACCCGCCACCGCCCAGGATGTAGTTGCCCACGAACAGCGGAAAGAAGTCGGGGTCGTTGCGCGCAATGCCCGGCTGCCCGATGAGCACCTGGGCCTGCGCAGCGGCAAACGGCAGTCGCTCGTCCACCGCACGGTCCAGCGTCCGCACCTCGGGGACCGCGGGCAGGGCCGCGCATCCGTGGGACTTCAGCGGTGCCATGAACTGGCCCACGATGGCGTCGGCCTGCGCGCGGTCGATCGCGCCCACCAGCGTCACCTGCGCGCGGCAGGCGACCACATGGCGGCGGTAGAAAGCCTGCATGTCGGCCACGCCGATGGCGTTGAACGTGCCGCCATCGGGCTGAAAACCATAGGGGTGGTTGCCATACACCGCGCGCGCAAACGCGCGACCGGCCTGCGTGCCCGGGCGGTTCTCGGCCTCCTTCAAGGCCGCGAGCACGCGCTCGCGGTCGCGTTGCCACACGGCCTGGGGCCAGGCGGGTGCGGCCATCTGGCGCGCAGCCAGCGCCACGGCGCGCTGCAACAGGTCGGGCTCGGTGAGCGTTCGCAGCGACAGGGTGAAACGGTCGGTGCCGGCCTGGGCGCCGAACTGCGCACCGAGGTCGACCCAGGCCTCGCTGAGCTGGTTCTCATCCAGCGCGGCCAGGCCGGGCTGCGCCGCCACGCCGCCCGAGAGCAAGCCCGCCGTTGAACTGGCCAGCCCGGCCTGCGACGCCGGGTCGCGCCGGCTGCCGCCGTCGAAGTCGAGCTGCACGTCCAGCATGGGAATGGACGGGCTGGACACCAGGTACACGCGCGCGCCGCTGGCGTGCGTCCAGTGTTCGATGGGAATGGCCGCCTGCGCCGTGCTAAGCGAGCCGGCGAGCACCAGCATCAGTGCCGCGCAACGGAGGGCGTGTTTCAGAACGGCTTTCATTTCTGGCTCCCCTCGGGCACCAGCACGGCGGTGGTGAGCTGCTGATCGGAAAAATAGCGCTGCGCCACCGACTGCACCTGCGCGGCGGTCACGGCGCGCAGACGGGTCATCAGGCGCTCACCGGTGTGGATGTCCAGGCCATTGGCCCAGTAGCTGCCAAGTTCCTGCGCCTGGTTGAACACCGAGTCGAGCTTGTAGACCTCGCCCGCCGTCCATTGGGTCTTCACGCGGCGCAGCTCGGCTTCGCTGATGCCCTCGCGAGCGATGCGCTCCACCTCCGACTTGAGCGCTGCCGCCGCCATCTCCGGCGTCACGCCGCGAGCCGGCACCGCCGTGAGCGAGAAGAGCTGCGGTCCACGCCCCATCAAACCGTAGGAGGCGCCTGCGCTGTCGGCGATGCGTTTGCCTGCGGTGCCCTGCCCTTGCACCAGCGCACGGTCGAGCCGGGCGCCGCTGTAACCATCGAGCACGGCTGACAACACCGTCAAGGCCAGTGCGTCCTGGCTGGCGGCATCCTGCTCGGAGGCACCACTCCAGCGCGGCACCTTGTAGCTCAGCGCCACCAACGACTGATCGGCCACGGCGCGGAATTCCATGCGGCGTGGGCCGTTCTGCGGCGGCTCGTCACGCGGCTTGCGCGAAGGCACGGCACGCGCGGGAATGGGACCGAAGTGTTTTTCGGCCAGCGCGCGGGTCTTCTCCACATCCACGTCGCCCGCAATCACCACCGCCGCGTTGGCCGGTGTGTACCAGCGCTGGTGAAACTCGCGGGCGTCATTGGGGGTCATGGCTTCGATGTCGCTCATCCAGCCGATGATGGGCCGGCGGTAGGGGCTGGCCTGGTAGACCATGGCGTTCATGGCCTCGAACATGCGCGCGCGGGGCGACTCCTCGGTGCGCTGGCGGCGCTCTTCCTTCACCACCTCGATCTCGCGCTTGAACTCATCGTCGCTCCACCGGTTGTTGGCAAAACGGTCGGCTTCGAGCTTCATCACCGCCTCCAGCGCCTGCGCCGGCACCTGCTGGTGGTAGGCCGTGGCGTCGCGGCTGGTGAAGGCGTTGTCACGCCCGCCCAGGGCGGCGATGCGGCGCGAGAACTCACCCAGCTTGAGCTCGGCCGTGCCCTTGAACATCATGTGTTCGAGCACGTGGGCCACGCCCGAGGTGCCGTCGACCTCGTCGATGGAGCCCACCCGCACCCACACCATGTGGGCCACCGTGGGTGCACGCCGGTCGGGACGCACGATCAGCGTCATGCCGTTGGAGAGCGTGAAGCTCTGCGCCACCGGGGTGGCAGCAGGGGGGGGTGGGGTCTGGGCAAACGACCCGAAGGCCGTGAATGCCAGTGCGAGCAACAGTGCGGCGCGGCGCCCGTCGGGCAGGTTCGAAGTGCGTTTCATAGAATGCAATGGATTCTAGAGATGGCCAAATGTTCTCGTTCTTTCGCAAAAAACCCCCTGTCGAGCCCTCACCGGCCACCTCCACGCCCGCCGCAGCCCCCCCTGTGGCGACACCGTCCGTTGAGCGGGCACTGGCGCCGACCGCCGCAGCGCCCGTGCGCCAAGGGTGGCTGGACAAGCTCAAGAACGGCCTGCGCAAGACCGGGTCGAGCATCACCACGGTGTTCACCGGCACGCAAATCGACGACGCGCTGTACGAGGAGCTCGAAGCCGCGCTGCTGATGGCCGACACCGGCGTGAAGGCCACCACGCACCTGCTGGCCGACCTGAAACGCCGGGTGAAAGAGAGCAAGACCACCGATCCCGCTGCGGTCAAGGGCCTGCTGGCCGATGCCATCACCGATCTGCTGATGCCGCTGCAGAAACCGCTGGTGATCGGCGAGCACAAGCCCACCGTGATCATGGTGGCCGGCGTCAACGGCGCGGGCAAGACCACCTCCATCGGCAAGCTCACGCGGCATCTCGCGCAGAGCGGTGCCACCGTGCTGCTGGCCGCGGCCGACACCTTTCGCGCGGCCGCGCGCGAGCAGCTCGCGGTGTGGGCCGACCGGAACACGGTGGAAATCATCACGCAGCAGGGCGGCGACCCGGCCGCGGTGAGCTTTGACGCGGTGACCGCCGGCCGCGCACGCGGGCGCGACGTGGTGCTGGTGGACACCGCCGGCCGCCTGCCGACGCAGCTGCACCTGATGGAAGAGCTGCGCAAGATCAAGCGTGTGGTGTAGAAGGCCGACGCGACCTCACCGCATGAAGTCTTGCTGGTCATTGACGGCAACACCGGCCAGAACGCGCTGGCGCAAGTGAAGGCCTTCGACGAGACCCTGGGCCTCACCGGGCTCATCATCACCAAGCTCGACGGAACAGCCAAGGGTGGTGTGATCTGCGCGATCGCGCGCGAGAAGCCGGTGCCGATCTACTTCATCGGCGTGGGTGAAAAGCTGGAAGACCTGGAAACCTTCAACGCGCGCGAGTTCGCGCAGGCGCTGCTGGCCTGAGGGCTCAGCGTTCGTTGTCGGAGTAGTTGCGCCACTGGCCCATGGCGTTGCGCATGGTCAGCAACTGGCGCTCAAACCGCGGGCAAGCCTGGCACATGGCCATGTGAATGCGCAACGCCATGCGCTCGACCACCGGCAGGGCGCGGTCTTCGCGGGCAATGAGCAGCGCAGACACCTCCTTGCAGGTGCGGCGCAGCGGGTAGATGGGCTTCATGGCGTTTGGGGGCGGGCAAACCAGTTGAGTTCAAGACATTCTCGCAACCGCAACCGGGCTCGGTGCAGCTGGACGTAGAGATTGGTCGGGGTGAGCGACAGTTCCTTACAGATGTCTTCGCTGGAGAGTTCCAGCCATTCGCGCATGAGGAACAGGCGCCCCTGCACCGGCGGCAGTTTGTCGGTGCAGGCTTCCAGCACCTCAAAAAACTGCCGGCTGTTCAGGTCCTGCTCGGGGTTGCCCCACTCGGCAGGCTTCTCGGCAAAGTGACCATCGGCCTTGAAGGCCATGTGCTCCAGCGGGTCGGCGCCCTCATCGTCGTTGCCGCTGGACAGACACACCTCGCGGCTGTTGTGCCGCAGGGCATCGATGATCTTGTGCTTGAGTATGCCGACCAGCCAGGTCTTGAGCTGGGAGCGCTGCTCAAAACCCTGTGGCTTCGAGATCGCTGCCAGCATGGTTTCCGACACCGCGTCTTCGGCCCAGGCGTCGTTGCGCAGCTGCAGGCGCGCGAATTTGAGCAAATACACACGCAAATCCGCAACTTGTTGCTCGAACGACGGGGATGGGGTGGGCGGCATGGGGGCTGAGTGTAATGAAACGGATTGCAGGGCGACGAAAGGCCTCACAGGAGGTTCTCATGTCACTGTTGCACGTTCGTTTCACCACCCACCTCAAAGCCTGGTTGATCGCTGCCGCCTTGAGCCCGCTGGCGCTCGCGGCCCAAACCGCTCCGGCTCCCAACACACCCCAGCAATTGCGTGGCAGCACGCTGGAAGGCAAGGCCTTTGACCTGCAGTCGCTGCGCGGCAAGGTGGTGATGGTGGTGTTCTGGTCCACCGACTGCGCGGTCTGCCGCGACAAGATGCCCGAGCTGCGCGCCAACGTGAAAGGCTGGATGGGCCAACCCTTCGAGCTGATCAGCGTGAGCACCGACCGCCAGCGCAGCAACGCCGTGAGCTACCAGCAACTGGTCAACGCCACCGTGCCGGCCAACCAGCGCTTCACCACGCTGTGGACCGGTGAGCCCCTGTACCGGGACAGCTTCGGACCCACGGGTCACTTGCCCGCCGCCTTCTTGCTCGACAAGGGCGGGCAACTGGTGGAGCAGTACCACGGCCGCATTCCGCCAGAGGCCTGGGACCGCATTGCCGACCTGCTCTGAAAAATTATTTTTCTGGCGATGAAAGAAAGCCCTCTGCCGCCAGACCAATCCCCAACCCGCTGGTGATGCAACCGATATCCGGTGCAAGGCAGTGGGTGGTTTTTCAACCCCATCCTTCTTTCAGGAGCTTCCCATGAAACAACGCACCATGATCGCCGCCGCCGCCACCTCGCTGATGTCGCTGGCCTTGCTCTCCTCGCCCGCCTTTGCCCAGAACGCCGCCAAAGAAAAATGCTTCGGCATCGCCAAGGCCGGCCAAAACGATTGCGCCAACATCGCCGGCACCCACTCGTGCGCAGGCCAGGCCAAGGTCGACAACGACAAGGGCGAATGGAAATACGTGCCCGCCGGCACCTGCAAACAAATGGGTGGTGTGGGTCTGGAGCAGGCCAAGATGGACATGAAGAAGTCCTGATCCCGCGCTCCCCTCAAGGCCAACGCCATGACCGCCGCCGAGCCCTCAAAGTCGACCCACCCGGTCGCGCACGTGGGCATCGGCTGGCGGCACCCCCATTTCGCCGAGCTGCTGCAGCAGCAGCCGGCCCTGGACTTCATCGAAGTCCACTCCGAAAACTTCTTTGCCCCCGGCGGTGCCGCGCGTGCGGTTCTGCGCCAGGGGCGCGAGCACTACGCGGTGAGCCTGCACGGCGTGGGTCTGTCGCTCGGCTCGGCCAGCGGTATCAATGAGGCGCACCTCGACCAGCTCGCGGCCCTGGTGGCCGAGATCGAGCCGGTGCGCGTTAGCGATCACGCCTGTTTTGCACTCGGCCCGCTGTCGCAGCGACCCGCCCAGAGCGTGCACGCGTCCGACCTGCTGCCCACGCCTTTCACCCGCGCCGCGCTGGACGCCATGTGCGCCAACGTGCAGCGGGTGCAAGACCGCCTGCACCGACCGATCGTGGTGGAAAACCTCTCCGCCTATGTGCGCTGGCAGGCGGACGAACTCAACGAGACCGGGTTCCTCAATTCGCTGGCGCAACGCACCGGGTGCGGTCTGCTGGTGGACGTGAACAACATCTTTGTGAACGCGCTCAACGACCGGCTTCAGGGTTTCGCCACCGACCCGGTGGCCACCTGCATGCAGTGGCTCGACGACATCCACCCGCCGGCCGTGGCCGAGCTGCACCTGGCCGGCCACGTGGACTGTGGCGACATCGTGATCGACGACCACGGCAGCCATGTGGCGCCACCGGTCTGGGCGCTGTACCGCCATGCGCTGCTGCGTTTCGGCGCAGTGCCTACCCTGATCGAATGGGACACCGATGTGCCCGAACTGCGGGTGTTGCTTGAAGAGGCCGACACGGCCCGCCGCCATGCCCTCCCCCGATTGGAGGCGGCGATCGCATGAACACGCTGGCCCTGCAACAACAAGCCCTGCTCGATGCGCTCTTTGCCCGGCCCGGCAGCGGTGGGGCCAGCAGCGCTTTGCTGCAGCTCCGCGCGCTGCTCAAACCCCCGTCGGCTCGGGGTCTCATGGCCTACCAGGCCAACGGCCACGCGCTCGCCGAGCGCAGCCTGCTCGGCGCCTACCCGGTGATCGCGCAGCTGCTGGGCGCGGACAACTTCAACGGACTGGCGCGCGACCTCTGGCACCGCCACCCGCCAGTGTGCGGCGACCTCGCACAGTGGGGCGATGCCTTGCCCGCCTTCCTGGCCGACAACGAACAACTCACCGAAGTGCCCTACCTGGCCGATGTGGCGCGCGTGGAGTGGGCCTTGCACCGCGCGGCTGGCGCGGTGGACGCACAGGCCGATCTGCAGAGCTTCGCGCGCCTGTCCCACGAAGACCCGGCAGCGCTCATGCTGGTGCTGGCGCCAGGCACCGCGCTCATCAGCAGCGCCTGGCCGGTGGTCAGCCTGGTCAGCGCGCACACCGACCGCCAGCCCAGCCTGGCCGAGGCGGGCCAGCGGGTGCGGGACCGCGTGGGCGAAACCGCCGTGGTCTGGCGCCAGGGCCTGCGGCCGTGTGTGGCCGCGTGCCCGGCCCACACATCGGGCGTGCTGCGGGCGCTGCTGGCCGGCGCCACCCTGCCCGACGCACTGGACCAGGCTGGCTCTGAGTTCGATTTCTCCGACTGGCTCACACAAGCCGTGCACGACGGCCTGGTGACCGGCGTCACCGACGCACCCCTCCACCCCACCACGGACACCCCATGAACACACCCTCCCTGCTCCAACGCGGCCATGCGCTGTGGTCCGCTTTCACGCACCTGCTCGACGCCGCACAACCGCTGGCCGCGCTCGCTGCGCGCATCTACCTCGCGCAAGTGTTCTTTCTCTCGGGTCTCACCAAGCTGCGCGACTGGGAGACCACGCTGCTGCTGTTCACCGAGGAATACAAGGTGCCGCTGCTCTCACCCCAACTCGCGGCCATCTCGGGCACGGCGGGAGAACTGGTGCTGCCCGTGCTGTTGCTGATCGGTCTGGCAGGGCGCTTCTCGGCGCTGGGCCTGTCGGTGGTGAATGTGGTGGCGGTCATCAGCCTGGCCGAGATTGCACCCGCTGCGCTGCAGCAGCACATCACCTGGGGCGTGCTGCTGGCCGCGCTGGCCCTCTATGGCGTGGGCAAGTGGTCGGTCGATGCCCTGTGGATCGGCCCCCGGTGGGCGGCGAAGGTCAGCCGCACGCCAGCAACGGGGATGGCCTTGAACTAAGCTCTCCGCAGGCCATCGAAGCTCGTCGAAGCCCAACGGAGACAACGCCTTGCCCCAACCCACGACCCACCTCTCGCGCCGCCAACTGCTGCTGGCCGCTGGCGCCGCCTCACTGCAACCCGCCTGGGCCCAATCCGGCACCGGCTGGCCCGCCATCGAACAGGCCGCGCGCGGCCAGACCGTGTTCTGGAACGCCTGGGCCGGCAGCGAACAGACCAATGCCTACCTGCAGTGGGTGGCGCAGCAAGTGCAGGCCCTGCATGGCGTGAAGCTGCAGCATGTGAAGATCACCGACACGGCCGACGTGGTCAAGCGCGTGCGGGCCGAAAAAGCCGCGGGTCGCACGGCGAACGAGGGCACGGTGGACCTGGTGTGGATCAACGGCGAGAACTTCGCCGCCATGAAACGCGAAGGCCTGCTGTTCGGCCCGTACGCCGAATCGCTGCCCAACTTCAAGTGGGTCGACGTGGCCGGCAAGCCCACCACGCTCAACGATTTTTCCGTGCCCACCGAGGGCATGGAATCGCCCTGGGGCATGGCGCAGTTCACCCTGTTTGCCGACAGCAAACGCCTGCCGCAGTTGCCTCAGAGCATGCAGGCGCTGCTGGCGCTGGCGCGGGCCCAGCCCGGGCGCATCACCCACCCGCGCCTGCCCGACTTTCACGGCACCACCTTCATCAAACAGGCGCTCGTTGAATTCGCACCCGACGCCAAAGCCCTGGCCCAGCCAGTGACCGACGCTGCCTTCGCCGCGCAGACCACCGCGCTCTGGCCGTTCCTCGACGCGCTGCGCCCGCACCTGTGGCGCGCGGGCAAACAGTTTCCGCAAAACGCTGCCGCCGTGCGCCAGATGATGGCCGACGGCGAGCTGCTGCTGGCCATCACCTTCAACCCCAACGAAGCCGCCAACGAGATCGCCGCCAAACGCCTGCCCGCTTCGGTGGTGAGCTGGCAGTTTGAAAAGGGCACCATCGGCAACACGCACTTTGTGGCCATCCCGTACAACGCGCGCAGCAAACCCGCTGCCCAGGTGGTGGCCAACTTCCTGCTCTCGCCCGCCGCGCAGGCGCGCAAGGCCGACATTGCGCACTGGGGCGACCCGACGGTGCTCGACGTGCCCCGCCTGCCCGCCGCCGAGCGCGCGCTGTTCCAGACCGGCAACCTGCCCGGCCTGGTGACCCAAGGCGCCCCCACGCTGCCCGAGCCCCACGCCTCGTGGGTCGATCCGCTGGAGAAGGAGTGGGCGCGCCGCTACGGCGTCTGACCGGCGTGTCCACCCTTTTCCCGTCCCGGCGGCTGGGCGCCGCTGCCCTGCTGGCGCTGGCCGGCGTGCCGATGCTGTGGACCGCGTTTGAAGCCCTCAAAGCCGGCAGCAACACCGCCGCCTGGCACACGCTCGCGCAAGACCCGGCGCTGGTCCAGAGTGCCCTGCTCACGCTGTGGACCGGCCTGGCTTCCACGCTGCTGGCCTGGTGGGGCGCGGCCGCGCTGCTGGCGCGAGGTTTTGTGCGCCAGCGCCTGGCGCGCCTGCTGCGCGGCCTGCCGCTCATGCTCGCCACGCCCCACGCCGCACTGGCCATCGGCCTGCTGTTCCTGCTCGCGCCCAGCGGCTGGCTGCTGCGCGCGCTCTCGCCCTGGCTCACCGGGTTCGACAGCCCCCCGCCCTGGCCCACCACACAAGATCCCTGGGGCCTGGGCCTCATCGCAGCGCTGGTGGCCAAAGAGATTCCGTTCCTGCTCTGGACCGCCGCCACCCAACTGCAGCGCGACGACGTGCGCCAGCGCTGGCGCGCCGAGCACGCGCTGGCGCAAACGCTGGGCTACGCGCCGCGACGCGCCTTCTGGCTGGTGCTGTGGCCCCAGCTCGCCACCCGCCTGCGCTGGCCGCTGCTGGCGGTGCTGGCCTATGGGCTCACGGTGGTGGACATGGCGCTCGTGATCGGCCCGGCCAGCCCGCCCACGCTGGCCGTGCTGGCCTGGCAGTGGCTGCAGGACGCCGACCCAGCCACCTACGCGCAAGGCGCCGCGGCCGGCGTGTTGCTCGCGCTCATGGTGCTGGCGTGCAGCGCACTGTGGCTGGGCTTGCAGCACCTGCGGCGCAAGGCCTTGGCGCATGGGCACGGCGTACGCGGCTCGGTAGCGCGAACACCGGGCAGCGACATCGGCCTGTGGTTGCTGGTGGGCGTGTACGCCGCCGTGCTGCTGGCCCTCGCCGTGGGCAGCGTCAGCGGCGTCTGGGCCTTTCCAGCGGTGTGGCCGCAGAGCTTCACCACCACGGCCTGGCAACAGGTGGCGCAGAGCAGCGACACGGTAGTCACCACGCTGTGGATGGCGGTGGGCAGCAGTGCCATCGCGTTGCTGTGGAGCGTGGCCTGGCTCGAGCTCGCACCCCGCCGCTGGGACGATGCCCTGCGACCGCTGCTGTACCTGCCGCTGGTGCTACCCGCCGTGCTGTGGGTGGTGGGGCTGTACGGTGTGGGCCTGCAACTGCGGCTGGAAGGCCAGGCCAGCGGCCTGCTGATCGCTCACACGCTCATGGTGCTGCCCTACGTGTTGCTCTCGCTCAGCCCCGCCTACCTGGGATTCGACCCCCGCTACGCCCAGCTCAACGCGAGCCTGGGTCGATCGAGCGCGGCGTTTTTGCTGCGCGTGAAGTGGCCGCTGCTCAAGCGCTCGATCGCCTCCGCTGCGGCGGTGGGCTTCGCGGTCAGCGTGGCGCAGTACCTGCCCACGCTCTACGTGGGCGCCGGCCGTTTCGCCAGCGTGACCACCGAAGCCGTCACACTCGCATCGGGCGGGCAACGCTCGCTCACCAGCGCCTACGCCGGCCTGCAGCTCGCGCTGCCCGTGCTGGCCTTTGCGCTGGCGGCCTGGCTGGGCCGACCCCGACGATTCCGATCCACCACCGCATGACGCTCTCCGTTCACATCCGCCACCTCGCCACCCGCGACCACACGCTGGTGCAAGACCTGCGCTTCGACGTGCCGCCCGGCCACATCCTCACGCTCATGGGCGCCAGCGGCAGCGGCAAAAGCTCGGTGCTCGCGGCGATCGCCGGCACGCTGCACGGCGTGACCGAAGGCAGCGAGGCCTTGCGCTTCGAGGGCACGGTGACGCTGGACGGGCGTGACCTCACCGCCCTGCCCACCGCGCAGCGCGGCATCGGCCTGCTGTTCCAGGACGACCTGCTGTTCGCCCACATGACGGTGGCCGAGAACCTGCTGTTCGCCGTGCCCGCCGGGCCGAAGCGTGAACGGCTGGCGGCGGTGGAGCGTGCATTGGACGAGGCGGGTCTGGCCGGCTTCGGCGCACGCGACCCGGCCACGCTCTCGGGCGGTCAGCGCGCGCGCGTGGCACTCATGCGCGCGCTGCTCGCGCGCCCCAAGGCCCTGCTGCTCGACGAGCCGTTTTCCAAACTCGACGCCGCCCTGCGCGACCAGTTCCGCGCCTTCGTGTTCGAGCACCTGCGCGACAGTGGCGTGCCTGCGGTGCTGGTGACGCACGACGCAGCCGATGTGGCCGACCCTGCACGCGTGGTGGAGCTGGGCCGTGCTCGATAGGGCCATTCAACAGGTGCTGAAACCGGTGCTCACGCACATGGCCCGCGTGCTGGTGCGCCTGGGCGTGGGCGCCGATGCGCTGAGCTTCATCGGCTTCGCCATCGGCATGGCCGCTGCCGTGTCCATCGCGTTCCAGCAGTGGGTGGCGGGGCTGGTGTTGCTGCTGCTCTCGCGGCTCATGGACGGGCTCGACGGTGCGGTGGCGCGCGCCACCCATCCCACCGACCGCGGGGGGTTCCTCGACATCACACTCGACTTTGTGTTCTACGCCGCGATCCCGCTGGCGTTTGCCGTGGCCGACCCGGCACAGAACGCCCTGCCCGCTGCCGTGCTGCTGGCCAGCTTTATCGGCACCGGCAGCAGCTTCCTGGCCTTTGCCATCGTGGCCTCCCAGCGCGGGCTCACATCCACGGCCCTGCCCGACAAGAGCTTCTACTTTCTCGGCGGCCTGACCGAAGCCACCGAGACGCTCGCCGCCTTCGTGGCCATGTGCC
Source organism: Hydrogenophaga sp. (assembly GCA_021154985.1). GTDB lineage: Bacteria > Pseudomonadota > Gammaproteobacteria > Burkholderiales > Burkholderiaceae_C > Hydrogenophaga. The sequence continues at coordinate 46,221 of JAJNQE010000128.1, read as the reverse complement.
TCTGGCCGCAGTGGTTCGCGCCCATCGCCTATGGGTTTGCGGCCTTGTGCGCCATCACCACGGTTTTGCGTATCGGCTGGGGTTGGAAACGGTTTCGGTGATCTACTCAATGCATTGAGTAAAATATCTCAATTCATTGAGTAATTTTTTTATGTCCACAGAAATCCAACGAGACGGACTGACCAGCTTCGTGAAGCGCCTGAACGAGCCACGGCGGTTCCTGCAGGTGGTGGCTGGCCCACGCCAGGTGGGAAAGACCACCTTCGTCCGCCAGGCATTGACCAAGCTTGGTTCGGCTTCGTCGGCAGTTTCCATCGCTCAGCACAGCGTGAGCGCCGACAACCCGGGTCTGCAGGGAACGGGTTGGTTGTCCACACACTGGGAAACGGCGCGGTCGCTGGCGGCCCAGGCGGGGGCTTGCGTCCTGGTCCTGGACGAAGCGCAAAAACTTCCGCGCTGGACGGACGAGGTCAAGCGGCTGTGGGATGAAGACACCGCGGCCGGTCGCGATGTGCGGGTGGTCGTGCTGGGATCGGCACCGCTGTTGATTGCACGTGGATTGACCGAAAGCATGGCGGGCCGGTTTGAAATGACGCGACTGGGCCACTGGCGCTACCTGGAGATGAGGCAGGCGTTCGGATTCACGCTGGACCAGTTCATTTTCTACGGTGGTTATCCCGGCTCTGCAACCTTGATTGACAACGAAGACCGGTGGTCAGCCTACGTGCGTGATGCCTTGATCGAAACCACCATCTCCAAGGACGTGCTGCTCATGGCGCCGGTGCAAAAGCCCGCACTGCTGCGGCGCTTGTTCGATCTGGCGTGCCGCTACAGCGGGCAGATGTTGAGTTACCAGAAGATGATGGGCCAGCTGACCGACGCCGGCAACACCACCACGCTGGCCCACTACCTGGAGCTGCTGGAAGGCGCCGGCATGGTGTGCGGCCTGCAGAAGTACGCCGGGCAAGTGCTGCGACAGCGAGCCTCCAGCCCCAAGCTGCAGGTGTTCAACACCGCTCTGATGGGCGCCATTGCCGCGTCAGAGGGCTTCGGCTTCGAGCGCCTGAAATCCACACCCGAACTGTGGGGTCGCATGGTGGAGAGCGCTGTGGGTGCAGAGCTGCTGGCAAGGCACGTGGGCCACAGCAGCACACAACCGCTGATTCACTACTGGCACGACGGCGGCCGCGAGGTCGATTTCGTTCTGCGTCAAGGCCGGGACTTGTTCGCGCTGGAGGTCAAAAGCGGCATGAACCCGGGCAATGTCTCAGGGCTCGACGCGTTCACCACCGCATTCCCCGGTACCCGGCCACAGGTCGTTGGTACGGGCGGGGTTCCGCTGGAGACCTGGTTCACGGCCGATTGATGGTCTGGAGATTGCGCCAGCGCAGCCAGTCCGCGGGTTCGTCCACGTCCCAGAGCCCCGGCAGCTCATGCCAGCTCGCACCCGCTGCGCGCAATCGATCTCGTGTCTGCGCCAGCACCTGTGGCGTGCTCCATGCCATGTGGCTGAACACCTCGGGCACGGGTTTGCGCATGCCGATCAGCACATAACCACCGTCGTCGGCCGGGATCAGCACCACGTCGACCGTCTGCAGCGCGTCCGCCGCTTGCTGCAGGTGCCCGGGCGTGAGCACCGGGCAGTCGGTGCCGACGATGAGCAGCGGCGTGTGGGGCGAGCGTGCAAAGTGCGCCGACATGGCGGTGGCCATGCGGTGGCCCAGATCGCCGGTGGGCTGCACCTCGGCCACGACCCCATGCCGCTGCACCAGCGCACGAAAGAACCGGTGTGTGGCATCGGGCGCGCACCACAGCGTCACGGCGCCGGTGCCCGCGGCGCGGGCGGTGGCCAGCGTCTGCAGGGCAAAGCGCCGCTGTGCCCTGGCCGCGCCGGCCGCACCGAGCAAGGGCATGAGCCGCGTCTTGGCCAAACCGGCCACCGGGGCCTTGGCCATGATGGCCACCGCCGCCGACGCACGTGGCCGGTATCCGTAGCGCAGCGCGAGCGTGTGGGCATCGGCGCCCAGCGCATGCTCTGCGCGCAGCCGCCACATGAGCAGCACGGTGCGCCAGAAGCCGTGTTGGTCCCAGCGGCGGCCCGAGGTGGTCACGCGCTCGCGCAGGCAGGCAGGCGCCTCAATGCTTTTCAAGCGCCGGCTCAAATCGATGTCTTCCATCAGCGGCATGGCCGCAAAGCCGCCCACCGATTCAAACAACCGGCGCTGCACGAACACGGCCTGGTCGCCGGTGGCGATGCCGGTGAGGCGCGATCGGTGGTTCATGAACCACGCCACCATGGGCAACAGCCGGTGGCGGCCTTCGATGCGCACATCAAACCGGCCCCAGCGGTGGCCGCTGGCCAGGGCTTGCTGGATCAGCCGGTCGGCAGCGTCGGGCAACTGGGTGTCGGCGTGCAGAAACAGCAGCACATCGCCCTGCGCGGCGGCAGCACCCGCGTTGAGTTGCGAAGCACGGCCGCGCGGGGCCTGCAGCACCTGGTCGGCATGGGGCCGCGCGATGTCGGGCGTGCCGTCGGTGCTGCCGCCGTCCACCACCAGCACTTGCGCGCCCCGCGCGCGCAGCGGCGCGAGCGCCCGCAAGCGCGTGGCCAGCGTGGCGGCCTCGTTGAGCACCGGCACCACGATGACCAGCCTCATGGGCACAGTCCCCGCTCGAACGCCTCGAAGCCGTCGAGCACCGCATCCACCACCCCGGGGCTGAGGTAATGGTCCACACGCTCGCGCACATGGGCCACCAGCGCGGCCTCGCTGCGCTCGCTCGACCAGTCCTCGCCATCGGCACCGGCCTGTGCAGACGCTGGTGAGACCGCTCGCCATTTGGCGCACCAGGTGATGGACCACAACCACATGGCGCGGCGCAGCGTCCCGTACCACGCGTGTTCGCTCACGGCCAGGGGTCCCACCGCTTGCGACCATGCAGCGTAGAAGGCCAGCACCTCGTCCAACGTGAGCGCTGCCTGCGTGTCCACATCCCAGGTGGTGGAGGTGTAGAGCGTGGTGTGCGCCAGATCCAGCCCCGGGTGCGCGTAGCGGCACTTTTCCAGATCGACCAGCACCGCGCGGCCATCGGGCTGCACGATGAAGTTGCCGGGGTGGGCGTCAAACGCAATGAGGCAGCGCGCGGGACGCGCCGGGCTGTTCAAGCAGGCCCGCAGGCGTTGCCGCTCGCGTTCGATGACGGTCAAGACCGCGGCAGGCAACCGGGCCGCGCCCAGGTGGGCGGCCTGCGCGTCGATCTCGTGCACCAGCGCCCGCAGCGGGTCGGCCGCGTTCAACAAGGGCGCGCGTGCCGCCGCTTCGGGCAAGGGCAAGGCGTGCAGCGCCGCGAGCGCGGCGGCCAGCGCGGGCAGATCGTCGGGCAGGCGGGCCGGGCGGCCCTCAATGTCCTGCACCAGCAGCGCACCGCGCGACAGATGCGTTGAGGGTGCAAGCACACCGTGGATGGCGGGGGTGTGGCCGCTGGCCGCCGCGCGCTCGAAGCAGGCGCGTTGGTAATCCAGGTTGTCCTGGGCGGCCAGCCCGAGCTGGCTCTGTTTGGGAATGCGCGCGAGCCAGCCGCTGCCTTGCAGCCTCACATGGTCGTGCGCCAGGCCCTTGTCGGGCAGCGGCACCAGAGGCTGGTCTGCAGCGTGGCCCGTCGCCTCCAGGGCCGCGCGCAGGTGTTGGATGACATCGGTGTGAAGCGGCAAGCCGGGGTACCTTCTGGAAGAACGCGTGGAGCGGGGTGTTGGTGTAAGAATGCTCGAGCCCTGGCGACCGACAGGCTGCAAACCCACCTTGGAATTGTCGTGAGCTTTCGAAAAATCTTTCTGCTGGCCGTGGTGGCCCTGGGGCTTGCAGCCTTTTTTTCGTTCGATCTGGGCCAGTTCCTGAGCCTGGACTACCTCAAGCAGAGCCAGGTCCGCTTCGAAACACTCTACGCAGCCGATCCGCTCAAGGTGTCGCTGGTGTACTTCGCCATTTACGTGGCGGCCACTGCACTCTCAATCCCGGGAGCCACCATCATCACACTGGCCGGTGGCGCGATCTTCGGGCTGTGGTGGGGCACGCTGCTGGTGTCGTTTGCTTCCTGCATCGGCGCCACGCTGGCTTTTCTGGTGTCGCGCTTCGTGCTGCGCGACAGCATCGAAGCCAAATTTGGCAACCGCCTGGCCGAGATCAACCGCGGCATCGAGAAAGACGGCGCGTTCTACCTCTTCACCCTGCGCCTCATCCCGGTGGTCCCGTTCTTCGTGATCAACCTGGTGATGGGCCTCACGAAGATGAAGGCACTCACCTTCTACGCGGTGAGCCAGATCGGCATGCTGGCCGGCACGCTGGTGTATGTGAACGCGGGCACGCAGCTGGCGCAGATCGACTCGCTCAAGGGCATCCTGAGCCCGGCGCTGCTGGGTTCCTTTGTGTTGTTGGGCGTGTTTCCGTTGATCGCGAAAGGCATCGTGGGCCTGCTGCAGAAACGCAAGGTGTACGCCCGCTGGGCCAGCGTGAAGCCCAAGCGCTTTGACCGCAACCTCATCGTGATCGGTGCGGGCGCCGGTGGCCTGGTCTCGGCCTACATTGCGGCGGTGGTGAAAGCCAAGGTCACGCTGGTGGAGGCGCACAAGATGGGCGGCGACTGCCTGAACTACGGCTGCGTGCCGAGCAAGGCGCTCATCAAGAGCGCGAAGCTGGCCCACCAGATGCGCCATGGCGAAACCTACGGCCTGCACAGCACACCGCCCACCTTCGGCTTCAAGGCGGTGATGCAGCGCATCCAGGCCATCGTGCGCGCCATCGAGCCGCACGACAGCGTGGAGCGCTACACCGGCCTGGGTGTGGAGGTGCTGCAGGGTTACGCGAAGCTGGTGAACCCGTGGACGGTGGAGATCGCCCTGAACGACGGCAGCAAGCAGACCCTCACCACGCGCAGCGTCGTGATCGCGGCCGGTGCGCGCCCTTTCGTGCCGCCCCTGCCCGGGCTGGAAGACAGCGGCTATGTGACCAGCGACACCATGTGGGAGAAGTTCGGCGAACTCGACGAGGTGCCCAAACGCCTGGTGGTGCTGGGTGGCGGCCCGATCGGCTGTGAGCTGGCGCAAAGTTTTGCGCGCCTGGGCTCAAAAGTGACCCAGGTGGAAATGGCCCCGCGTGTGATGGCGCGGGAAGACGAAGAGGTGAGCGAGCTGGCCCGCCAGGCGCTCATGAAAGACGGTGTGGACGTGCGCACCGGGCACAAGGCCGTGCGTGTGGAGAAGAGACCCGTTCGGCCTGAGCTTGTCCTTCGACAAGCTCAGGATGATCGGGGGGATGGAGCTTCGACAAGCTCAGCGCGAACGGGTGGCGTGTTGGTGGTGGAGCACCAAGGCGCCGAGCAGCACATCGAGTTCGACGAACTGCTTTGCGCTGTGGGGCGCAGCGCGCGCCTCACCGGCTACGGCCTCGAAGAACTGGGCATCCCGGCGAACAAGACGGTGGACACCAACGAGTACCTGCAGACGCTCTACCCCAACATCTACGCGGCCGGCGACGTGGCCGGCCCCTACCAGTTCACCCACGTGGCGGCGCACCAGGCCTGGTACGCGGCGGTCAATGCGCTGTTCGGCGACTTCAAGAAATTCAAGGCCGACTACCGCGTGATTCCCTGGGCCACCTTCATCGACCCCGAGGTGGCGCGCGTGGGCCTGAACGAGCAGGAGGCGAAAGAAAAAGGCATTGCCGTGGAGGTGACGAAATACGGCATCGACGACCTGGACCGCGCGATCGCCGACAGCGAAGCGCATGGCTTTGTGAAGGTGCTCACCGTGCCGGGCAAAGACACCATCCTGGGTGTGACCATCGTCGGCACCCACGCTGGTGATCTGCTGGCCGAGTACGTGCTGGCCATGAAACACGGCCTGGGCCTGAACAAGATCCTGGGCACCATCCACACCTACCCCACGCTCGCCGAAGCCAACAAGTACGCGGCGGGCGAGTGGAAGCGGGCGCACGCGCCGAATCAACTGCTGGCCTGGGTGGGCCGGTTTCACGACTGGCGGCGCGGGTGATGGCGCCAGCCCGCGCGCTCCTTGCGGCACTGCTCGCCACCGGTCTCAACGCATGGGCGCAGACGCCCTTGCCCGCCTTCGTGCAGACCGATGGCACGCTCAACCCCGCGTGGCGCTTCGTCGGATTCCCCAAGGCCAAGGCCGACCTGCCGCCCACCCGTTTTGAAGCCGGGCGCGTGGACAGTGTGGCCGCCGTGCAGGTGGCCACCGCGTCCAGCTACGGCACGCTGGTGCACGACTGGGCAGGCACCGCACCCGCCCGGTTGCAGTGGCGCTGGCGGCTGGACACACCGCTCTCGGGCGGCCAGAGCGCGCCCGACATCCTCACCAAAGCCGGCGACGACGCAGCTCTCAAGGTCTGTGTGATGTTCGACCACGCGCTGGACCGTGTGCCCTTTGTGGAGCGCACCGTTCTGCGCATTGCGCGCAGCGTGAGCGGCGAAGCCCTGCCGGCCGCCACCGTGTGCTATGTGTGGGACAGCACCCACACCGCTCTCACGCAGGGCCCCAACCCGTACACCAAACGCGTGCGCTTCATCAGCCTGCAGGGGCGAGGTGCGCCGCTGGCACGCTGGATCAACGAGTCGCGGGACGTGGCACAGGACTTCGCCACGCTCTTTGCCGACGAGTTGCCCGCAGGCACCCCCGCACCGCCCGTCACCCGCGTGCTGCTGGGCGCCGACAGCGACAACACCGCCAGCACCAGCAGCGGCTGGGTGGCCGACCTCCGGTGGTCCGACCGGGCGCCCTAACGCGCCACGTACCATCGGAGCCCATGCACCACGGCATCAAAAAACTCCTCTTGCTCGGCGCCGGACATGCCCATGTGCATGTGCTGGCCAGCCTGGCGCAGCACCGGCCCGCCGACCTTGACGTGACGGTGCTCACCCCCTTCGGATACCAGACCTACAGCGGCATGACACCCGGTTTTGTGGCCGGCCACTACACCGAGGCCGACTGCCGCATCGCGCTGGAGCCGCTGGTGCGCGCCGCCGGTGCGCGCTGGGTGCAGGGCCGCTGCAACGGCATCGACCCGGTGGGCAACACGGTGAGTGTCTCGGCGGCGGGCGGCGCGCAGGGCTTGCCCGCTTCGCTGGGTTTTGATGTGCTGTCCATCGACACCGGCGCGGTGATCGACCGCGGCCGCCTGGAGGCCGACATGCCCGGCGCGGCCAACCACGCGCTGGCCGTGCGCCCCATCGAGGCCTTTGCCCAACTGTGGCCGCACGTCATGGAGCTCGCGCAACAAAAACCGGTGTCGCTCGCGGTGGTGGGCGCGGGCGCGGCGGGCATCGAGCTGGTGTTTGCTGCCGAGCAGGCCATTCGCCAGCACGGCAAGCCGGGCGCACGTTTCACGCTCGTCACCGGCGGCCCCGAGGTGGCAGAGAACTACAGCCCCGCCGTGCAACGCAAGGTGCTGCGCCAGCTGAAGCGGCGCGGCATCACGGTGCTGCGCGAGGCCTGCGTGGGCATCGGGCCGGGCGAAGTGGCGCTGGGCAACGGCGCACGCCTGGCCTGCGACGCACCGCTGCTCGCCATCGGCACCCACGCTCCGGCCTGGCTGCAAGGCAGCGGGCTGGCCTTGTCGGACTCGGGGCATGTGCTGGTCAACGCGTTCCAGCAAAGCACCAGCCACCCCCATGTGTTTGCCGCCGGCGACGTGAGCAGCCGTGCCGACGTGCCCCACGCGCGCAGCGGTGTGTATGCCGTGCGCGCCGGCCCGCCGCTGGCGCACAACCTGCTGGCGTTTCACCAGCGCAAGCCTTTGAAGCCGCACCAGCCGCCCAGGCACACACTCAACCTGCTGTCGTGCGGCACCGGCCATGCCATTGCCAGCTACGGTGCGCTGAGCGTGGAAGGTGTGTGGGCATGGCGCTGGAAGGACCGGATCGACCGCTCGTTCATCCAGCGTTACCAGATCACTTGATTCGGGTACCCCACTGGGTAGACTCGGCCGGGTCCATTCAGTCTGAACGCCATGAAAGTCCCATCCCTGTTCCTGCCGCTCGCGCGGTTCGCTGCGGCCTTCGCCGTGGTGTCTTGCTCCGCCAGCGCCTTCGCCCAAGCCGATGCCGCCGTCCGCCTGCACCCGTGGCAAGCCGCCGCGCCGCGCCTCACCGCGGAGGCCTACTTCACTAACCTCAAGGACGGTGACCAGATCGAAACGCCCTATCTCGTGAAGTTTGGTCTGTCGGGTGGCTGGGGTATCGCGCCCATCGCCCAGCCGGGCCGCGCCCGCAGTGGTCACCACCACCTGCTGGTCAACCGCGACCTGCCGCTGAACTTCAAGGAAGCGCTGCCCTTCAACGAGCAGTACATCCACTTCGGCAAGGGCCAGATGGAGACCGTGCTCACGCTGGAGCCGGGCACCTACACGCTGCGCATGCTGCTGGCCGACCAGAAGCACCTGCCGCACTTCGTTTTCAGCAAACCGACCCGCATCACGGTCACGCGCAAGACCGGCGTCGACCCCAAGAGCCTGTCGGTCAAAGGCCTGTCCATCGGTTTGGACGGCGCCACGCAGAAAAACCCGTTCCGGGTGCAGTTTCATGCCTCGGCGCTGGACGTGGCGCACCGCGCGCAAGGCATTGCCAACACCGGCCATTTCCGCCTGACTGCCACGCCTGAGGGCCGGGGTGCACCCGCCGTGCTGGAGTTCCCCGAAGGCCAGACCGAGGTGTGGCTGGCACCGCCTGCCGGCAACTACAAGCTCCAGCTCGACCTGATCGACAACCTCAACCCCGGCAAGACACTGATCGAGCCCGCGCTGGCCACCGTGCGCGTGGAGTGAGCCCGCCGTGTTGACGGGCCGTCAGCAGCCCAGCTGTTCGGCCAGGTGCACCAGGCTCTTCGCGTGGAAGGTGTTGGCCGCGTCGGGTGACACGTCCTTGGGGTGCTTCGCACCGAATTCCAGCGGACGCTCGATGTAGGCCGTGCGCAAACCGCAGGCCCGCGCCGCCGCCAGGTCGTCCTGGTGCGCAGCGACCAGCATCACATCGTGCGGCGCCACATCAAACACCCGCGCCACGCCCAGGTAGGTGGCCGGGTCGGGTTTGTAGGCGCGAAACACCTCGGCCGACAACACGCAATCCCACGGCAGGCCGCCGCGCTTGGCCATGTTGGTCAACAGGCCGATGTTGCCGTTGGAGAGGCTGCAGATCGTGTGCCGGGTCTTCAGGCGCGTGAGCCCGGCCACCGTGTCGGGCCAGGGGTCGAGCCGGTGCCACACCTTGTTGAGGTGCTGCTTTTGCGCTTCGCTCAGGTCCGACAAGCCGAATTTGGGTAACAAGTCGTCCAGGATCATGCGGTGCAGATCGTCGATCAGCGTCCAACCCAGCTCGCCCGAGCGCACGCGCTGCATGGCCGGCTGGTAGCCCGAGCGCCAGGCCAGCGCAAAGGCATCGGCGTCCACCTGCGGATAGAGCTCGGCGACCTCGCGCTGGATGCTGCCGTGCCAGTCGACCACGGTGCCGAAGATGTCGAAGGCGAGGATGGGTGGGTGGGTCATGGGTTGGACCGTTTGAGTGCCGTGACCTCGATCTCGATCTTCATGCGCGGATCGAGCAGGCCGGCGGTGATCATCATGGCGGCGGGGCGCGCCACACCCAGGTGTTTGCGCAGCACCGGCCAGCAGGCTTCGAAGTTGGCGCCATCGGGCAGCACGTAGTTCACACGCACCACGTCGTCCAGGCTCGCACCCGCCTGCTGGAGTGCGGCGGCGATGTTCTGCAGGCACTGCTCGGCCTGCTCCACCACGCTCTCGGAGATGGTCATGGTGGTGTAGTCAAAGCCGGTGGTGCCCGAGACGAACACCCAGTCGCCCGCCACCACGCCGCGCGAATAGCCGATCTGCGCTTCGAACGGCGAACCCGAGCTGATGTGCCTGCGGTCCATGGTTCAGCGCACTTCCAGGCGCACGCCGTCGGCGGCGGGTGCCACGATCTCGCCAATGTCGGCGGCGCCGGCAAAGCCGTGCTGTTGGAAGATCGCCAGCACCGCGTCCACCGCCTCAGGCGCGCAGGCCACCAGCAGGCCGCCGCTGGTTTGCGGGTCGGACAGCAAGGCCTGGTCCACCGGCTGCAGGTTGCTGGCCAGACGGACTTCATGACCGTAAGCCGCCCAGTTGCGGCCCGAAGCACCAGTGACCATGCCGGCTGCGGCCAGTTCGCGCACGCCGCCAATGAGCGGCACGCGCGCCATGTCGATGCGCACCGTGGTGTTGGCGCCGCGCGCCATTTCCATCACGTGGCCGGCCAGACCAAAGCCGGTGATGTCGGTGAGCGCGTGCACACCGTCCAGCGCCGACAGATCGGGACCCGGGGTGTTGAGCTTCGTGGTGTTGGCGATCATCTGGGCGTAGCCCTCGGGGCTCAGCGCGTCTTTTTTCAGCGCGGCCGAGAGCACGCCCACGCCGATGGGCTTGCCCAGGATCAGGCGGTCCCCCACTTTCGCGTCGGCATTGCGCTTGACCCGCTTGGGGTGCACCAGACCCAGCGCCACCAGGCCGTAGATGGGCTCCACCGAGTCGATGGTGTGGCCGCCCGCGATGGGAATGCCGGCGGCGCGGCAGACGTCCTGCCCGCCTTGCAAAATTTTGCCGATGGTCTCGGTGGACAACACGTTGATGGGCATGCCGACCAGCGCCAGCGCCATGATGGGCGTGCCGCCCATGGCGTACACGTCGCTGATGGCGTTGGTCGCGGCGATGCGGCCGAAATCGTACGGATCGTCCACGATGGGCATGAAGAAATCGGTGGTGGCGATCAGCGCCTGCTCGTCGTTGAGCTGGTAGACCGCTGCGTCATCGGCGGTCTCGATGCCGACCAGCAACTCTTTGGGGATCGGCATGGCGGCCGTGCCCTTCAGGATCTCGCTGAGCACGCCGGGCGCGATCTTGCAGCCGCAGCCGCCGCCGTGCGAGAGGCTGGTGAGACGGGGTTGGGTGGCGGCGGTGGGGGTGGGTGCGTTCATGGGGTCTCCAGGGAAATGAATTCGGTGCGGGTGGCTCAGTGCAGCTCGTGCAGGAGGGCCAGCAAGGCCGCCTGTTCGGCGCGTGGATCGAACAACGGCGCGCGGGCTTCACATTGTGCTTGCAGGGTCGCCAGCCTGCCAGCGGGCTGGCCCAAGCCCGCACGGCAGTCGCGCAAGGCCTGCACCAGGGCGGCCGCGTCGCCCGGCGGAAAGTAACCGCCGTAGTCGGTTCCCAACATGCCCACGTTGCCGTCGATGCGCGTGGCCAGCACCGGCGTGCCGCACAACACCGCTTCCATCAACACATGCGCCCCACCTTCCATGCGGCTGGTGTGCACCAGCACATGGGCGCGCTGGATACGCGCGCGGGTGGCGGGGTGCGGCAGGCCGCCGAGCCAGCGGTAATGCGGGCAGTCCCGCGCGGTGGCCTGCGCGGCCTGGCCCAGCGCGGGGTCGAGCGCCGCGCCGATGTGGTCGATGTGGATGCCCTCATCGGAACGCAGAAGGCGCGCGGCTTCAAACAAGGTCTGGGGCCATTTCTCGTCGCGCAGGTGGCCCACCATCACCGCCCGCAGGTGGGCCGTGGTTTTGGTCAAGGGCTGGCGGCGCGTGCCCGACTGGAACACCACGCGGCACTTGTCGCGCAGCGCTGCGGGCAACGCCAGCGGCCCTTGCGCCTGCAGCACGATGAGGCGGTGCGCGAGCGCCAGCGATTGCTGGGCGCTCGCGTCGTTGGCGATGTCGCGGTAGAGGTCGGTGCCCGTGAGGGCCAGCACCAGCGGGCGGTCCGGATGCGCGCTCGCCCACGCCGCCACCGAGGGTGCCGAGCGACGCGCGTGCAGGGCGAGCAGCATGTCGCCCTCGTCACCCGGCAGCCACTCGCGCACCACCCTCACCCGATAATGGCCCGAGAGCAAACGCGCCCAGCGGCGGGCGGTCTGCCAGTTGCCGTTGTTGGCATCGGCCAGCGCCGGCGTGACGATACAGAGAGAAGGTTTTTTCATGGGCGTGATCAGCGCTGCGATTGTGGGCGAAGCGCTTTCAGGCCGGTGGTCTGAAGCCGGGATGGCCCGCCATGCCGACCGGGCAACGCTGACCAGCGCGCTGTTGAACGCTCGCTCGCGAACACTCAAGCAGTTCGAGGCGTTCGAGCGCGCGCTCGGCCCCGGTCTGCGCGTGCCCTGCACGCCCGAGCTCAACCCGCCGCTGTGGGAGCTGGGTCACATTGGCTGGTTTGCCGACTGGTGGATCGCGCGCAACCCCCAACTGGATCGCGGGGTGCACGCCGAACCCCTGGCCCTTCGGCGTCCGGCGCGCCAGGCCTCGCGCGGCTTCAACGCCGATGCGCTCTACGACTCCAGCGCCGTCGCACACGACCAGCGCTGGCAGCTGCATCTGCCCGACCCCGACGCCACCCGCGCCGACCTCGCCGCCGGCCTCGACCAGACACTGGCGCTGCTGCGCGACGCCCCCGAAGACGACACCGGTCTCTACTTCTTCCGCCTCGCCCTCTTCCACGAAGACATGCACGCGGAAGCGGGCGTCTTCATGGCGCAGGTCCTGGGCATCGAGGTGGGCCACGACTCGATCCCCATTGGCACCCAGTCTGTCGAAATCCCCACGGTCCACGTGCCGGCCACCCGCTGGACCCTGGGCTGGAGCGACCCCGGCTTCGCCTTCGACAACGAACTCGGCGCCCACACCGTGGACGTGGATGCGTTCGAGATCGACAACGGCCCCGTCACCTGGGCGCGCTATTTGCCGATGGTCGACGCCGGCCTGGCCGCCGTGCCGCGCTACCTGCGGCGCGCGCATGGCGCGTGGGAAGTGCAGCGCTTCGGCCACTGGCAGGCGCTCGACCTGCAGGCCCCCGCCTGCCACCTCAGCACCACCGAAGCGCAGGCGTGGTGCCGCTGGGCCGGGCGGCGCCTGCCCACCGAAGCCGAATGGGAAGTGGCGGCGCACACCGCGCCGGGCTTCACCTGGGGCGACGTCTGGGAATGGACCGCGAGCGCGTTCGCGCCCTTCCCCGGCTTCGCGCCCCACCCTTACCGCGACTACTCACAACCCTGGTTCGATGGCCGCCCGGTGCTCAAGGGCGCGAGCAGCGCCACCCACCCGCGCATGCGCCACCCGAGATACCGCAACTACTTTCCCGCCGGGCGCACCGACATCTTTGCCGGCTTTCGCAGCGTGCGCGCCTGAGCGCCGGCCTGAACCTCATCGACCCTTTCGGTAGGCGTCGGGTGTGGTGCCGGTGAGGCGGCGAAACATGCCGATGAAGGCCGAGGTGGACGCGTAGCCCAGGTCTTGCGCGATGTGCTCCACCTTCTCGCCAGCTTCCAGCAAAGCCATGGCTTTCACCGTGCGCAAGCGCTGGCGCCATTCGGCTAGCGTCATGCCCAGCTGGCTCTGGCAGCGCCGCATGAGCGTGCGCTCGGTGGTGTGCACCAGCGCCGCCCACTCGGCCACCGAACGCGCATCGCCCGGTGCGGCCTCCAGCGCCTGCAACACGGGCGCGAGCAGCGGATCGCTGGAGGTGGGCAGATAGCTGCCGGTGATCGGGGCTGCTTCCAGCTGGTCCAGCACCACCTGCAGCAGCCGGTCGTGCGGCGCACCGTGTGCTTGCGCGGGCGGTGTCTGCCGCAGGTGCGCCAGCAGGCCGTGCAGCAAGGGGCTCACGGTGAGCGCACACACCTGCTGCGGCAGGCGCGCCGCGCGCTCCGGCACCACGTACACCGAGCAGAACGAAGCCTCCTGCCGGTTCATGCCGGTGTGGTCCACATCGGGCGGCAGCCACAGGCCGTATTGCGGCGGGATCAGGTAGTGCGCGGTGGCGAGCTGCACCTCCATCACGCCGCTGAAGGCGTAGACGAACTCGCCCCAGTGGTGGCGGTGGTGCGGATAGGCGGCGTCGGCCGGCATCTGCGCTGCGCGGAACACGACCTCACCCGGCAGCGCGTCGGTGAAGGGCGCGGTCTGCGGGTGTTTGGCGGACTTGGTGGGCTGTTGCGCGGTGGAGCGGGCTCGGGGCATGTTGGCGGTCCAGGGAACGGATCTGTCTGATTTTCGTTATCTGCCGCAGATGGGTCAAAAGCACAATCACCACCCCACCCACCACCGATCGCTGCTTTTGGACACCCGACAAGCCCTCGACGCCCGCGCCATCGGCCTCATGGTCGTGCTCTGCCTCACCTGGAGCCTGCAGCAGATCGCCCTGAAGGCCACCGCGGCCGACTTCTCGCCCATCCTGCAAATAGCAGTGCGCTCGGGCATCGCCGCCGCCCTGGTGGCGCTGCTCATGTGGCACCGGCGCGAAGGCTCGTTGCTGGCCGATGGCGCCTGGAAACCCGGCGCGGTGGCGGGCGCCCTGTTCGGGCTCGAGTTTTTGCTGGTGGGCGAAGGCCTGGGCCACACCTCGGCCGCACACATGGTCGTGTTTCTCTACACCGCACCGATCTTCGCGGCGCTGGGCCTGCAGTGGAAACTGCCGTCCGAGCGGCTGGCCCCGGCGCAGTGGCTGGGCATCCTGATGGCCTTTGCCGGCATCGCCGTGGCCTTTCTGCTGCGCGACACATCGGGCAACGAGAACTGGTCGCGCATGCTTTGGGGCGACCTGCTCGGCCTGCTGGGGGGTGCCGCCTGGGGGGCCACCACGGTGGTCATCCGCACCACGCGCCTGAGCAGCCAGCCGGCCACGCAGACGCTGCTCTACCAGTTGCTGGGTGCCTTCGCGCTGCTGCTGCCAGCCGCCTTCCTCATGGGTCAGACCACCTTCAACCCGACCCCGGTGGTGTGGGCGAGTCTGGTGTTCCAGTCGGTGCTGGTGGCTTTCGTCAGCTTTCTGGTCTGGTTCTGGCTGATGCGCCGCTACCTGGCGTCACGGCTGGGCGTGTTGTCGTTTCTCACGCCCCTGTTTGGCGTGGTGCTGGGCGCCTGGCTCTTGGGCGAGCGCATCGAGGCCAGCTTCCTCACTGGCGCCCTGCTGGTGCTCACAGGCGTGGTGCTGGTGAGCGGCCACGAGCTCTTTGCACAGTGGTGGCGCAACCTCAGGCCGGTGCCCAGAACACGCTGAACCAGCCCTGCGGGTCGCTCCAGTGGCGTGCGGCGCCAAAGCCGGCGTCTCGCAACACCGCTTCAAAGGCCTCGGGCTGCCACTTGTACGAACTCTCGGTGTGCAGCCTTTCGCCCGCGGCAAAAACACGATGACCACCGGCCCAGCGCACGGTCTGCTGCGTGCTGGCTTCCAGGTGCATTTCAATGCGCGACCGCTCCGTGTTGAACAGCCCCACGTGGCGCCAGGCGGCCGGCGCAAAGTCGGCGCCGAGCACGCGGTTCACATTGAGCAACAGGTTGCGGTTGAAGGCGGCCGTGACACCCAGCGCGTCGTCATAAGCCGGCTCCAGCACGGCGCGCGGTTTGACACGGTCCACACCGATCAACAGCCCGCCGCCAGCCCCACCCGAGCGGCACACCGCGTGCGCCTGTTTGAGCAAGGCCAGCGCCTCGTCCGGGTTGAAGTTGCCGATGCTGGAGCCGGGGTAGAACACCACGCGCGGCGCCTGCGCGGCCGGGCCGTCGGCGAGCCAGTCGGCCACCTCGGCGCCGAGCGCGAAGCGGCTTGAAAAATCCATGCCCAGGCCCAGCATGGCCAGCGCGGGGTGCTGCTGCTGCAATTGCTGCAGGGTGTCGCGCAAATAGTCCACCGAGATGTCGATCGCCACGTAGGCCGCCGGGCGCAGCACCGGGAACAAGCGCGCGGCCTTGGCACAACTGCCCGCCCCCAGATCGAGCAGGATCGATCCCCCGGGCACCAGCCGTGCCATGTCGGCGCCGTGCTGCTGGAAGATCGCCGCCTCGGTGCGCGTGGGGTAGTACTCGGGCAACTCGGTGATGGCGTCGAACAGGCGAGAGCCCAGCGCGTCATAGAGGAACTTGGGCGCGATGTGGGCCGGTGTTTCCAGCAAGCCGGCCACGATTTCTGCGCGCAAGGCGGCGTGGTCTTCAAAGTGCAGCTGGATGAAGGGCGGTGCGGGGGTCTGGATGGGCATGGGCACTTTCGGGAACGGTCTTTATAGCGGAGGCGTCTTTCAAAGTCGGTGCGGTGCCCCGCTTTCTTACAGGGGCTTGCAAAGCTGACGGTCACTCGCGCGCCAGGGCGCGCGGTGTGAGCGGGTCGGGTCTAATACGCCCTCCCCAATCCCTCTTGACCGGATTCACCATGTTCAAAAACACCCCTCGCACCCTGCGCGCACTCTTCACCTGCGCCGTGCTCAGCCTCACCGCCGCCGCCCACGCACAAGCCGTGTTCCGCGTCACCACCATCCCCGAAGAAGCCGCCACCGAGCAGATCCGCAAGTTCACGCCCCTGGCCAGCTACCTCGAAAAACAACTCGGCGTCAAAGTCGAGTTCACCCCGGTGAGCGACTACCCCGCCGCCGTGGAAGCGCTGGTCAACAAGAAGGTCGATCTGGTCTGGTTCGGTGGTTTCACCTTTGTGCAGGCCAACATCCGCTCGGGCGGCAAGATCGTGCCGCTGGCCCAGCGCGAGGAAGACACCAAGTTCCAGTCGGTCTTCATCGCCAAGACCGACTCGGGCATCAAGACCCTGGCCGACATGAAGGGCAAGCAGGTGTCGTTCGGCTCGCAGAGCAGCACCTCGGGCCACCTGATGCCGCGCAGTTTCCTGCTGGCGGCCAACATCGAACCCGAGAAAGACTTCCGCCGCATCGCCTACAGCGGCGCGCACGACGCCACCATCGCGTCGGTGGTCAGCGGCAAGGTCGACGCGGCCGCGCTCGACATCACCGTGTGGAAAAAATTCGTGGCCGAAAACAAGGTCGACACCAAGGCGGTCGACGTGTTCTTCACCACGCCGGGTTACTTCAACTACAACTGGTCGGTGCACGCCGACACGCCGGTGGCCATGCAGCAGAAGATCAAGGCCGCACTGACCGGCCTGTCGCCAGCCAACCCCGAGCACGCCGAGATCTTGAAGCTCAACCGCGCCACGCGCTACATCGAGACCAAGCCGGAGAACTACAAAGGCCTGGAAGCCGCTGCGCGCAGCGCCGGCCTGCTCTGATCGCCAGGTCGCCCGCTTGAACATCGCACTGCAAGGCGTCTCGGCACGCCACCCGGCCGCGCGCGCAGGTCACGCGCCTGCATTGCGCTCGCTCGACCTGCACATCGCCTCGGGCGAGCAGGTCGCGGTGATCGGCCCGTCGGGCGCAGGCAAGACCACGCTGCTGCAGGTCATGGCCTGCGCGCTGCCGCCCACCGAAGGCTTGCTTCAGTTGGATGGGCGCAACCCATGGGGGCTGCCGCGCAGCCAATTGCAACGCCAGCGCGGCCAGCTCTTTCTCGCGCCGCAAGTGCCGCCACTGCCACCGCGCCAACGCGTGGTCACCTCGGTGCTCGCAGCGCGCCTGCCGGCCATGGGTTTGCTGGCCAGCCTGCGCTCGCTCTTCTACCCCAGCGACATCCCGGCCGCCTTTGACGCGCTGGACCACTTCGACCTCGCCGACAAGCTCTTCGAGCGGGTGGACAGGCTCTCGGGCGGCGAACGCCAGCGCGTGGGGCTGGCGCGTGCGCTGCTCGCGCCGGCCAAGCTGTGGCTGATCGACGAACCCTTGTCGGCCCTGGACCCCACACGCTCGAAACAGGCTGTGACCGCGCTGCAGGACGGCGCGCGCGAACGCGGCGTGACGCTGGTGGCCACGCTGCACCAGGTGGACGTGGCGCTGGCCCACTTCCCGCGCATCGTCGGCTTGCGTGATGGCCAGCTGGCCTTCGACCTGCCGGCTTCCGAAGTCACACAGGAGCGGCTGGCGCGCCTGTACGACCAGTTCGAACACGAGCTGCGTGGCGAGGTGCCGGCGGTGGTGGCCGATCAGCCGTCAGCGCCGCAACCCGCTGTCATGCACTGCCGCTGAGCATGGGCACGGCGGCCACCTCCTTGCGCAGCGCCCCCGCGCGCGACCCCGCCTGGACGGGCCGCGTGTTCTGGCTCGGCCTGGGCGCCGTGCTGCTGTGGCCGCTGATGGTGGCCACCGAGTTCAAGCCCTGGATTTTTCTGGAGCCCGACAACCTCAAGGTCAGCCGCCAGTTCCTGGCCACCTTCTGGCCGCTGGTGGTGAACGCCGAGTTCATGGGCATGGTGGCACGAGAGACCTGGCGCACCGTGGCCATGGCCACCGCCGGGGTCACGCTGGCGCTGGTGGTGGCGATTCCGCTGGCGCTGATGTCGGTGCGCCTGCTGTCGGTCTCGGCGCTCTCGGGCCGCATGGCGCGCGGGCCGTTCTGGTGCCGGCAACTCGTTCGGTGGCTGCTCATCGTTTTGCGCAGCGTACCCGAGCTGGTGTGGGCGTTGGTGTTCGTGCGCGTGGTCGGCCTGGGCCCCACCGCCGGCGTGCTGGCGATCGCGCTCACCTACGGCGGCATGCTCGGCAAGGTGTACGGCGAGATTCTGGAAAGCGGTGAGAGCCACGCCACCGAAACGCTGCTGCGCAACGGCAGTGGTCGCCTGCAAGCCTTCTTTTACTGCCTGCTGCCGACCAACGCAGCCGAGCTCACCAGCTACACCGTGTACCGCTGGGAATGCGCGATCCGCTCGTCGGTGGTGCTCGGCTTTGTGGGTGCGGGCGGCCTTGGCCAGCAGCTCGACAATTCCATGAAGATGTTCAACGGCGGCGAGGTGGCCACCATGCTGTTGGTGTTCGTGCTGCTGGTGGCGCTGGCGGACCGGGTGAGCTCGATGCTCAGGAAATCGCTCGGATGAAGCCTGCCGAGCAGCGCCGGGCCGCCCCAAGCGGCGAGAGCCCCCTTGGGGGGCAGCGCAGTACACGCAGTGACAAGCGTGGGGGTCACGCCGCCAACCCACCCTACAAACTGCCGCCGCGCTTGTTTGACGCGCGCTGCAAAGCCTGCTGGTTTGTCGCCGGCCTCGTGGTGCTGGTGATCGCCAGTTTTGCGTCGCTCGATTTGCAGTGGGCGCAGTTTCTCTCGTTGGACGCCGCGCGCAGCATGGGCCGCTTTGTAGCGGAATTTTTCACGCCCGACCTCTCGCCCGCGTTTGTGAACAAGGTCGCCATTGGCGCGTGGGAAACGCTGGCCATGTCGGCATTGGGCACGGCGCTGGCCGCCGCGGTCGGTCTGGCGCTCGCCCTGCCCGCCAGCCGACTGCACGCCGCCGACACGGCCTGGGCCCGTGCCCCCACCCGCTGGGTGCTCAACGCACTGCGCAGCATCCCCGAGCTGGTGTGGGCCGCGCTGCTGCTCATCTCGGCCGGCCTGGGCCCGTTTGCCGGCACGCTGGCGCTGGCCTTTCACACCACCGGTGTGCTGGGTCGCCTGTTTGCCGAAGCGATTGAAAACGCCCCGCCCGGCCCCGGCGACGCACTGCGCACCCAGGGCGTGGGCAATGGCCGCGTGTTCCTCTACGCCACGCTGCCGCAGGTGCTGCCGCAGCTCATGAGCTACACACTCTACCGCTGGGAGAACAACATCCGCGCCGCCGCCGTGCTGGGCGTGGTGGGTGCGGGCGGCCTGGGTCAGCTGCTGGCGTTCCACATGGGCCTGTTCCAGATGAACAAGACCGCCACCATCCTCGGCGCCATGCTGCTCATGGTGGCGGTGGTGGACGCATCGAGCCACGGGGCTCGGCGGCTGCTCACGCGGTGAGCGTCCTGGCTATTCGTATCCCACTGAACTGCCAGCGCGCATCGGTCGGAAAGAAGTTGCGGTAGCTCGCGCGGATGTGCGAGGCCGGCGTGGCGCAGGAGCCGCCGCGCAGCACGGTCTGGTTGACCATGAACTTGCCGTTGTACTCACCCACCGCGCCTTCGGTGGGTTGGTAGCCGGGGTAGGCGCTGTAGCTGCTGGCGGTCCATTCCCACACGTCGCCGAACATCTGCACCAGGCCATCGCTGCTGACCCGCGCGGGCATGGGGTGCAGGGCGCCGGCGTCCTGCAGGTTGCCCTGCACCGGCAGCGTGGCCGCAGCGGCTTCCCACTCGGCTTCGGTGGGCAGGCGTGCGCCGGCATGGCCAGGCAACGTGGCGGCGGCCCAGCGAGCGTAGGCGTCGGCCTCGAAGTAGCTCACGTGCACCACCGGCGTGTGGGGGTCGAGCGGCATGGCGCCGTGCAGGGTGAACACGGTGGGCAGGGCGTGGGGCTCCTGGGCCAGCGTCCAGTAGAGCGGCGCCCGCACGCCCTGCGTGCGCACCCAGTCCCAGCCGGCGGCAAGCCACCAGCGCGGGTCGGTGTAGCCGCTATCTCGCACAAAGTCGAGCCACTCACCGTGCGTCACCGGGCGGTTCATGAGCGCGTGCGGCTCCAGCCACTGGCGGTGGCGTGGGGATTCGTTGTCGAACGCAAAGCCAACGCCGAGGTGGCCGATCTCGGTCAGTCCGCCTTCGCGCTCCACCCAGCGCGCCGGCACGGGCGCCACCGGCGTCAGCGGCCAGGCGCGCTGGTAGGCCGGGCTCGGCGGGTTGATGGAGAGCAGGTGCTTGATGTCGGTGAGCAGCAACTCCTGGTGCTGCTGCTCGTGGTGCAGGCCCATCTCGATCAGGCGCAAGGCATCGGCGCTGTCGGTGCGGGCGATCAGCTGCGCGATGCGCTCGTCCACCTGCTCGCGCCAGCGCCACACCTCGGCCAGATCGGGCCGTGTGACCAGCCCCCGCTGTGGTCGCGCGAACTGCTCACCCACGCCGTTGTAGTAGCTGTTGTAGAGCACGCGGAACGCGGGGTTGAAGGGCTTGAAACCGGGCTCGAAGCGCTCCAGCACGAAGGTCTCGAAGAACCACGTGACATGGGCCAGGTGCCATTTGGTGGGGCTCGCATCCGCCATCGACTGGGCCTGGCAGTCTTCGGGCGAAAGCGGTGCGGCGAGCGCGCGTGTCTGGTTGCGCACAGCCCGGTAGCGCTGCACCAGCTGAGCCCGGTCTGCATCCAGAGAGGGAGCGGCTGGCTGGGGTGAGTCGTTTCGCATGGGGTCTTTCAGCGTCCGGGCAGCAGGCGCAGGAGCTGGCCGTCGCGGTCGTCGGTCAGCAGGTAGATGAAACCGTCGGGGCCCTGGCGCACATCGCGCACGCGCTGGTTGAGGTTGGGCAGCAGTTTTTCTTCGCGCACCACGCGGTCGCCCTCGATGACGAGGCGCGACAAATAGCGGAACTTGAGCGATCCGGCCAACAGGCTGCCCTTCCACGCCGGGCCATAGCGATCGCTCGTCACGAAGGCCAGACCCGACGGTGCCATCGACGGTGTCCACTGGTGCAGCGGTTGCTCCAGCCCCGGCTTGCGGGTGATGCCATCGCCGATGGTGCCGCCGCCGTAGTTCTCGCCAAACGTGATGACGGGCCAGCCATGGTTCTTGGCGGCCTCGGGGCGGTTGATCTCGTCGCCACCTTGCGGGCCGTGCTCCGACGTCCAGAGGCGCCCATCGGGCGACAGCGCAGCGCCCTGCACATTGCGGTGGCCCAGGCTCCAGATCTCGGGCAGCGCGCCCGCACGGCCCACGAACGGGTTGCCCGGGTGGGCGCCACCGGTGGCGTTCACCCGCACCACCTTGCCGTGGTGGTTGTCCAGGGTCTGCGCGTCGTTCATGCGCGAGTAGCGGTCACCCAGCGTGAGGAACAGGCTGCCGTCACCCGTCTGCACGATGCGGCAACCAAAGTGCGAGCGGCTGCTCACCTTGGGCTGCTGGCTGAAGATGACCTTGACGTCGTTCAACCGTGTGGCATCGGCCGACAGCTGGGCCGACGCCATGGCGGTGGAGTTGCCACCGCCGCTGGCCGCGGGCTCCGAGTAGCAGAAATACACCTTGCGGTTGGTGGCGAAGTTGCGGTCGGTGACGACGTCGAGCAGGCCGCCCTGCCCGCCAGCTTCTATGGCTGGCAGGCCCGCCAGCGGTGCGCCCAGGCGGCCGTCGGCCCCCACCACGCGCATGCGCCCGGGCCGCTCGGTGACCAACATGCGGCCTTCGCCGATGAAGGCCACGCCCCAGGCGTTCTGCAGGCCGCTGGCCACCACCTCGGTGGTCTGGGCCTGCGCCAGCGTCGATGTGAGGCCGCCCAGGGCCAGGGCCAGCGAGAAGGCAATAGGACGTGTGATCAAGGGCATCTCCGTGTCGTTTCAAGGGTGGACCCGGTTGGTGCCCTGCTGCGCCCGAGGGTTCCCGCCAGTGGCTCAGCCGAAGGGCCGCACGCCGATCAGCCAGGCGTGCGCCCACACCACAAACAACACGTAGAGACCCAGACCACCGACCAGCGCGATCGCGTCGTTGGCCTTGCTGCCGGGCAACACGGGGCCGGGGCGCAACAGCCCGGCAGCGGCGCGCTTTTTCACCGAGATGCGGTCCACCACCGCCCAGGCCAGGAAACCACCGAAGAGCAGCACGTCGGCCAGCGTGCCGTTGGCCAGCAGGTGGGCCAGCGCCCACAGCTTCACCGCCAGCAGCATCGGGTGTTTGGCGGCGCGCTGGATGCGCCCGGGCAAATACGCCGCGAACAACAGCACGAACACCGGGACCATCAGAAGAGCCGCCAGATGGCGAAAGCCATTGGGCAACGTGTAGAGCAACACCGGCGCCTCGCGCGCAGCGCCGTAGCCGATGACGATCAGCGCAAAACCCGCCAGCGACACCAGCGAATACAGGCCCTTCCACGGCACCTCACCCAGTTGCTGCACCAGGCGGTTGCGCCCGCTGGCCGAGACGATGGACACCGAGTGGATGCCCAGAAACAACACAAGACCGAGGATCAACAGCAGCATGGCGACATCCCGTTGGTGCAATGCAAGGCCGGCCCATCCGGCGCTGCCTGCGCGTGGGCGCACTGTAGCCGCTGATCGCCCGTCCGCACCACGGGCGGGGCATTACCGCCCCTCTCAGCGGAGGGTGTCGGGTTGCGCGCGGCGCAGGCGTTCGCGGCTGTTCGAGAGATGGATGCGCATGGCCTTGCGGGCGGCTTCGGCATCGCGCAGGCGGATGGCGTTGTAGATGTTCTGGTGCTCGATGTGCACGCGCTTGAGGTAAGCCAGGCGCCCTTCGGGGTCGCTGCTGGCGGTGTTGATGCGGGTGCGCGGAATGATCATGGTGCCGAGGTAGGTCATGAGGTCGGCGAAGTGGCGGTTGCCGGTGGCGCGCGCCACCTCCATGTGGAACTGGAAGTCCGACGGCACCGCGTCGGAGGACTCGGCAATCGATGCTTCAAAGGCCGCGAGGGCCGCCACCATGTTCTGCAAATGGCTGTCATCGCGGCGCTGCGCGGCCAGGCTGGCGGCCTCGCTCTCCAGGCTGATGCGAAGTTCCAGCAGCGAGATCACGTCGGCCACGGTGGCGAAATCCTCGGGCGCCACGCGAAAGTTGTGCTGCTCGGCCGGCGCCATCACAAAGGTGCCGATGCCGTGGCGCGTTTCAACCACGCCCGAAGCCTGCAGCCGCGAGATGGCCTCGCGCACCACAGTGCGGCTGACCTCGAAGCGGTTCATCAGCGCCGACTCGGTGGGCAGCTTGTCGCCCGTCTGCAAGCGGCCTTCGCGCATGTCGGCGGCCAGCGTCTCGACGATTTCGGGCACCAGGCCACGCGGGCGGCGTGCGCGGGTCGACACGGCGTCCACAGCGCCGTGGTCGGGACCTAGGGTATTCACGGGGATCATTGTTTTTTCCTTGACACCCCACCCTCGGGGTTCACACAATTCCGGCAGTTGTCTGACAACTGACAACTCAAGATGAGCGGACTGTAGCAAAGCCTTTGCGAAAGTCCAAGCGCTTCAAAACACACCCGCCCCGTCGCCCAGAAGAGCTGCCTTTCCATGGAAAACACGCTGAAAACCCACCACCGCCTGCTGCTCACCGGCGCCGCCGGCGGCCTGGGCACCGCACTGCGCGATCGCCTCAAGGGCAACTGCGACGTGCTGCGCCTGTCCGACAAAGTGGGGCTGGGCGAAGCGCAAGCCGGCGAGGAAATCGTGCTGGCCGACCTGTCGAATGCGGCCGAGGTGGACGCCATGGTCGCGGGGGTGGACACCATCGTGCACATGGGCGGCATTTCGGTCGAGGCGCCTTTCGCTGCCATCCTGCAGGCCAACATTGTTGGCGCCTACAACCTCTACGAAGCTGCCCGCAAACACGGCGTGAAACGGGTGGTGTTCGCCAGCTCCAACCATGTGACTGGCTTTTACAAACAGAGCGAAACCATCCACGCCGACCACCCGGCGCGACCCGATGGGTTTTACGGTCTGAGCAAGGCCTTTGGCGAAGACCTGGCTCGCCTCTACTTTGACCGCCACGGCATCGAGACCGCGTGCGTGCGCATCGGCTCCTCGTTCGCCGAACCCAAAGACCGCCGCATGCTCGCCACCTGGCTCAGCTTCGACGACCTGCACCGCCTCATCACCGCCTGCCTGAGCACCCCGGTGCTCGGCCACAGCACCATCTTCGGCATGTCCAACAACGCCGTGACCTGGTGGGACAACAGCCGTGCGCGGCACGTGGGCTTCGTCGCCCAGGACACGTCCGACGTGTTCCGCGAAGCGGTCTACGCCCGCACCCAGGCACCCGACCTGAGCGACCCCGTCGCCATTTACCAGGGCGGTTCTTTCGTCAAGGCGGGGCCGTTTTGAACGCAATGAACGCCTCCGCCGAGCTGCTGGTCGACGCGCGCAACGGGGTGGGCGAAAGCCCCGTGTGGGACACGCTGCGCCAGTGCTTGTTCTGGGTCGACATTCCGGGTCGCGCGCTCTGGTGCTGGAGCGCTGCGACCGGCCAGACGCGTCAATGGGCCACGCCGGAGATGACCGGCTGCATGGCCCTGGCCGAGGGCAGCGAAGCCACACCACACGGCCGCTGGGTGGCGGCCATGGAAACCGGCGTGGCGCTGCTCACGCCCCATGCCGACGGGACGCTCACGCACGACACCATCAGCACCGTGCAGCACCCCCACAGCGGCATGCGCTTCAACGACGGCCGCTGTGACCGCCAGGGCCGGCTGCGCGCCGGCTCCATGGTGATGGACATGTCGCTGGCCTCAGCCGCCGGCAGCGTGTACGCGCTGGAAGGCGCACGGGTGCGCGCCTTGCACCGCGGTCTCATCACCCCCAACGGCATGGCCTTCAGCCCCGATGGGAAAACCATGTACCTCTCCGACTCACACCCGAACGTGCAGACCGTGTGGGCCTTCGACTACGACGTGGACAGCGGAACGCCGGGCCGTCAACGCGTGTTCGTCGACATGAAGCCCTTGCCAGGCCGACCCGATGGCGCGGCAGTAGACCAGGACGGTTGTTACTGGATCTGCGGCAACGACGCCGGCCTGGTGCACCGCTTCACCCCCGATGGCCGGCTTGACCGCTCGCTGGCCGTGCCGGTGAAAAAACCCGCCATGTGCGCCTTTGGTGGCAGCGGCCTCGACACCTTGTTCGTCACCTCCATCCGACCCGGTGGCGACCTCACCGATCAGCCGCTGGCCGGCGGCGTTTTTGCACTGCGTCCAGGCGTGAGGGGCCTGGACGAGCCGCGCTGCGTCCCCTGACGCAGGCAGCACCGTTCACCTCGCCACATCAACCCAACGGAGACACCATGAAGATCCCACGCCGCCTGATCCTGAGCCTGGCCATGGCCAGCTTGATGCCCCTGAGCGCCCATGCACAAAACATGGTGCTCAAGGCCCACGACACCCACCCCGCCGGATACCCCACCGTGGCGGCGATGGAGGCCATGGGCAAGAAGCTCGAAGCCGCCACCAGTGGCCGCATCAAGCTGCAGATGTTCCCGGGTGCTGTGCTCGGCGAGGAGAAAGAAGCTGTGGAGCAGACACAGCTGGGCGCGATCCAGATCGCGCGCATCTCGCTGGGGGTGATCGGCCCCATCGTGCCCGAGGTCAACGTGTTCAACATGCCCTTCGTGTTCCGCGATGTGGCCCACATGCGCAAGGTCATCGACGGCGAGGTGGGCGCAGACCTGCTCAACAAGGTCACCAACAGCTCGTCGCGGCTGGTAGCACTGGGCTGGATGGACGGCGGCTCGCGCAGCCTCTACACCAAGAAGCCCGTGCGCAGCCCCGCAGACCTCAAGGGTCAGAAGATCCGCATGATGGGCAACCCGCTGTTCGTGGACACCATGAACGCCATGGGCGGCAACGGCATCTCCATGGCCTATGGCGAGGTGTTCACCTCATTGCAGACCGGCGTGATCGACGGCGCGGAAAACAACCCGCCCAGCTACTTCACGGCCAACCACTACACCACGCCCGCCAAGTACTACGCACAGACCAACCACCTCATCATTCCGGAGATCTTCGTGATGTCCAAGGTGACCTGGGACAAGCTCACCCCCGCCGACCAGGCGTTGGTGAAGAAGGTCGCGCGCGAGGCACAACTGGAGCAGCGTGCGCTGTGGGACAAGAGCGTGGAGGACTACAGCGCCAAGCTCAAGGCCGCTGGCGTGGAATTCATCAACGTCGACCAGAAGCCCTTCTTTGACGCCACCGCGCCGGTGCGCGCCAAGTACGGCGCGCAGCTGGCCGACCTGATGAAGCGCATTGAAGCCGTGAAGTAAAGGCCCCCTGCCGCTTCGCGGCTTCCCGCGGAGGCGGACGCGCCATGTGGACCGGCGGAGCCGGATCCACAGGAGCCCTCGGTGTGGGGGCACTTTCTCCAACCCGCATCTCAGCGTCCGCAGCCCTTTGAATTCTTGAGCAACTTCCATGGCAGAAACGATCCACCGCGCGCTCGACGCCGTCTACCTGGCCTGCATCTGGGTGGCCGGGGCCTGCGTTTTCCTGATGTCGATCTTCATCCCCTGGGGCATCTTTGCGCGCTATGTGCTGGGCACCGGGTCGCAATGGCCCGAGCCGATCTCGATCCTGCTGATGGTGATCTTCACCTTCCTCGGTGCGGCAGCGGCCTACCGCGCCGGGGCCCACATTGCGGTGGTCATGCTCACCGAGCGCATGCCGCCCGCGGTGCGGGGCGTCATGGCCTTTGCGGTGAGCGTGCTCATGCTCCTGGTGAGTGCCTTCATGGTGTTCTACGGTATCTCGCTGTGCGTGGGCACGTGGGGCCAGTCGATTCCGGCGTTGCCCTGGCTGCCTGTGGGTTTGACCTACGTGCCGGTGCCGCTGGGCGGGTTCGTCACGTTCCTGTTTGTGCTGGAGTTTTTGTTCCTCGGTGACCAGAGCCAGCGCGACGTGGTCCGCTTCGACCTCATCACCGAATCTGAAGAGAAAGCTGCCTGATGGACGCGCTCATCCTGCTCGGCAGTTTCTTCGTGCTGATGCTCATTGGCACACCGGTGGCCTATGCCCTGGGCATTGCAGCGCTCATCGGCGCGTGGTGGATCGAGATCCCGCTTGACGCGGTGATGATCGCCATCAGCAGCGGCGTCAACAAGTTCTCGCTGCTGGCCATTCCTTTCTTTGTGCTGGCCGGCGCCATCATGGCCGAGGGCGGCATGGCACGTCGGCTGGTGGCGTTTGCCAACGTGCTCGTGGGTTTCATCCGGGGCGGGCTGTCGCTGGTGAACATCCTCGCCTCCACTTTCTTTGGCGCGATCTCGGGCTCCTCCATGGCAGACACCGCCTCGGTCGGCACGGTGCTGATTCCCGAAATGGAAAAAAAGGGCTACCCGCGCGAATTCGCCACCGCCGTGACGGTGAGCGGCTCGGTGCAGGCGATCCTGATTCCGCCCAGCCACAACGCGGTGATCTACTCGCTCGCGGCTGGGGGCTCGGTGTCCATTGCGGCGCTGTTCCTGGCGGGCGTGTTGCCAGGCCTGCTGCTGGGCTTGACCCTGGCTGTGATGTGCCTGGTGATCGCCAAGCGCCAGAACTACCCCAAGGGCGAGGTGATTCCGCTGCGCCAGGCACTGAAGATCTGCGCCGACGCGCTCTGGGGTCTGATGACCATGGTGATCATCCTCGGCGGCATTCTTTCCGGCGTGTTCACCGCCACCGAGTCGGCTTCCATCGCCGTGCTCTGGGCCTTCGGTGTGACCATGTTCGTCTACCGCGACTACCGGTGGCGCGAACTGCCCAAGCTGGTGCACCGGACGGTGAAGACGCTGGCGATCGTGATGATCCTCATCGCCTTCGCTGCGGGCTTCGGCTACATCATGACGCTGATGCAGATCCCGCTGCAGATCACCACGGCCCTCACCACGCTGTCGGACAACCGCTACGTGATCCTCATGATGATCAACATCATGCTGCTGGCCCTGGGCACGCTGATGGACATGGCGCCGTTGATCCTGATCCTCACGCCCATCCTGCTGCCGGTGGTCAAGGCCATCGGTGTGGACCCCGTGCACTTCGGAATGATCATGATGGTCAACCTCGGCATGGGGTTGATCACGCCGCCCGTGGGTGGTGTGCTGTTCGTGGGCAGCGCCATTGCCAAGCTGCCCATGGAAACCGTGGTCAAGGCGCTGATCCCTTTCTACGTCGCGCTGTTCGGCGTGCTGATGGCCGTGACCTACCTCCCCGCCATTTCGCTGTGGCTGCCGCAGACCGTGCTCGGCCGCTGATTCCGTGCTGCGGGAAAGCCGGCAGCGCGAGCGCACCGGTCGATCCCGCAGCGTTTTTCACTGAACCCCCAAGGGACTCACCATGTCATTGAATCGCAGACAACTCCTCGCCGCCTCGGTGGCCTCGGCCACCATCGCCGCCGTGGGCCAGCCCGCCCTGGCGCAGAGCTTCCCCAACAAACCGATCCGCCTCATCGTGCCCTACCCACCGGGCGGTTCGTCCGACATCATCGCGCGGGCCATCAGCCAGTTGCTCTCGGAGAGCCTGGGCCAACCCGTGGTGGTGGAAAACCGGGCCGGCGCCAACGGCAACATCGGCGCCGACCTGGTGGCCAAGTCCACCCCCGATGGCCACACCATGCTGCTGTGCGACGTGGGTGCGCTCGCCATCAGCCCGTCGGTCTACACCAAGCTGGCCTTCAACCCCAGCAAAGACCTGCGCGGTGTGACCATGCTGGCCTACTCGCCGCACATGCTGGCGGTGCACCCTTCGGTGAAGGCCAACAACCTCAAGGAACTGGTGGAACTGTCCAAAACGACCGACCTGAACTTTGCCGTGACCGCCGTGGGCAGCGCCCCGCACGTGGCCGGGGTGGCCGTGCAACGCGCCACCAACGCCAAGTGGATCTACGTGCCCTACAAGGGCGGCTCGCAAGCGGTGACCGACACCGTCGCCGGTCAGACGCAGGTGATCATGAACGGCATGCTGGCCACGCTGCCGCATGTGCAGAGCGGTCGTCTGAAGGTGTTGGGCATCTCCAAGAAAGCGCGCATGCCGCTGGTGGGCAGCGTGCCCACGCTGGCCGAACAGGGCGTGACCGGTTTTGAATCGGGCACCTGGCAAGGGGTGCTGGTGGCCAACGGCACGCCGCCGGCCATCATTGCGCGGCTCAATGCCGAGCTGATCAAGATCATCCGCAGCCCCGACGTGCGCGCCCGCCTCACCGGCCAGGGCGCCGAGGTGATCACCATGCAGCCGAACGAGCAAGACGCGTTCTTCGAGCGCGAGCGCAAGCGCTGGGGCGAGGTGGTGGCCGAGGCCAACATCAAGCTGGACTGATACCACCTGTTGGACCGGGGGTTTGCACACCCGGACCACAATGGTGGGCATGGTCCCCAACAGACCCACTCACCGGCTCGACCCGGCCCGCTTTCAAGGCGAGGTCGATGGTCGACCCACCGCCCTCTTCTTGCTGCGCAACGCGCGCGGCATGGAAGTCGCCATCACGAACCTGGGCGCCAAGGTGCTGCAGATCATGGTGCCCGACCGGCACGGGGCGATGGACGACGTGGCTCTGGGCTACGACAGCCTGGATGCCGTGCTCGGCGGCTCCCCTTCCATGGGCGCTTTTGTGGGCCGCTACGCTGGTCGTATCGGCGGCGCGCGCTTCACGCTGGATGGGCGCGAACACCGGCTCACCCCGAACTCGGGTTCCCACTGCATCCACGGCGGACCACGTGGCGCGCGCCACCGCGCGTTTGACGCGGTGCAGACCGACGCACAAACGCTGCAGTTGCACCACCGATTTCTGACCGCCGAGGACAGCTTTCCCGGAACGCTCGATCTGCAACTCACCTACCGGCTGAACGACGACAACGCACTGGTCATCGAACACCTGGCCACTGCGCTGGACGAGCCCGGCCCGGCCAGCTTCACCAGCCACATCTACTTCAACCTCGACGGTGTGACCGAAGGCCAGTCCATCAACGGCCATGTGCTGCAGGTACCGCATGCAACCGATGTGCTGGCCACCGGCGCCGACGGCATTGCCACTGGCGAACGTGTTTTGTTGAATGGCCATGTGCACGACCTGAAGAGCGCAACAGCGCTGGGCGCGGTACCCGACATTGATTTGAGCTACCCCCTCCCGGACGGCGCCACCACCGAAGCCCGCCTGTGCGCGCAACTGCGCAGCGAGGCCAGCGGCCGCACGCTCGATGTGTGGACCACCGAGCCCCTGCTGCAGGTCTACACCGCAGGCCAGCTGGGTGTGGGTGAGAGGCCCGACGTGGGCAAACAGGGCGTGCGCCACCGCCCGCGCTGCGCGGTGTGCCTGGAGCCGCAGTGGTTTCCCAACGCGCCCAACTGCCCCACGCTGCCGCAGAACCTGGTCGCACCCGGGCGCCCATACCGGGGCACGACGGTGTACCGGTTTGGTGTGATCTGAGGCGACGCGAATGCCGCGTTTGCAGCGCATTGCCGTGGTTCGCAACTGGACCGAGCGCCATGCTCACCGGCAAATCAAGCTGGCAGAGGATGAAGAAGGCCGCGTCTGGCTGCGGCTGGACGACCTGCGCCAGTGGATGTCGGGCTTGCCCAAAGACCATGAACTGGCGCTGAAGCACCCGGCTCAGGTACGGCTGGCCGACGCAACTTCACGCCCGTACCTGGAAGCCAGTGCCTTCACATGGCTCACCCGCAAGAGCACCCAGACACCCATCCTCAAGCTCGTGGCGTGGCTCGAGACCAGCGTTCTGGCACCGGCCCGCAAGCGCCACCAGTGGGTGGACTACCAGGGTCACGACGGCATGGCGAGATACCGGGATGTGCTGCCCGCCAACGTGGAGAAGATCGTGCGCAGCGTGGAGGGCACGCCCTGGTGGAAGCTGGAGCTGGACCCCCGCTTCTGGGTCATCACCCAGGGACACTGGGGACAGCTGAACACCTTGGTGACCGGCTTCGCACTGGCTTTGCTCGCGCTGGGTGCAGCCAACTGGCTGGAAGGCAAAACCTGGGACGTGGAGAACAGCTATCTGTTCTGGTTGTGGGCGGCGGTGGGTGTGACCACCTGGGCGCTGGTGTGGAACGGCGCATGGATCGTGGGGGCTGTGCGCAGCAGTGCGCGCCGTGTCGGCGAAGGCGTGGCGCCGTGGCTGGCGGTGGGGGGTCTGATGGGCAACATGGTGGTCGCGCTGGCGATGGCCTTTGCCGTGACCACGAGTCTGGGCGCGCTGTTGCAGGGCTGGTGGTCGTTGTATGTGAGGGGGCTCGATGCGGTCTCCATCACAGCGGTTCGGTCAGACAGCGGCGAGGTGACGCGCCTGAAGATCGTGGGCGACATGGGGGTAGGCAGCACCCGTGCACTCATGAGCGCGCTGGCTCAACACCCCCAGGTGCGCGTGCTGGAGATCACCAGCCCCGGCGGATTGCTGGCCGAGGGCCATGGCATGGCCCAACTGGCGCTGCAGCGCGCGCTCAACACTCAGGCAATCGGGGCTTGCGCCAGCGCCTGCACCCTGGTGTTTGTGGCGGGTGAGCGGCGACTGCTGACACCCGAGTCCAGCCTCGGCTTTCACCGCAGCCACCGCCTGGGCGAGGGCTTCGGCACAGGGTGGTCTTCGACGGACCATTTTGTGGCGAACTTCTACCGCAGGCGGGGTGTGCCCGAGGACTTCGTACAGAGGGCCCTGGGCACGCCTGGCTGGGACTTGTGGGAGCCGGGTCACGAGGGCTTGATCAAGGCGGGTGTGGCCACCGGCGAGACTCCCCCCGTGGGTGAGCCAGCGTCTGGCGAGCTCGACGCGACCCAGATGTCGGAAGGCAAAACAGGCGGCTGAAGCCCTGCCCGCTGACCGCCATCAGGGGTGCGTTGCGTCGTCCCGTTTGGCGCACTCCGGCGGCTCGCCGTAGCCGGCTGAACGCACGGTCTGGTCTTCTGCAATCTCGACCTGGAACCAGCGGCAGAACGGGTTGTCGTAGCGGTAGCTCCACACCTGCCCCCGGTTGCGGCCCAGCGCCTGCACCTCGCCCGCGCGGCCCAGCACCTGGCGGGCTTCTTCCTGGCTCATGCCAGGGTTGATGCGCAGGAAGTTGGTTTCGGTGAGCACCTGCTCGGAGCGGGTGGCGCGGCCATTGGCATCGAGGTACACAAACCAGGTATGAACGCCGTACGGCCCGCGCGGGAACTCAAGCCGGCTGCCGCCAGCCACCTGGCGCTGCATGTCGGGCGGCCCCATGCGGGCCACGACCTCATCGCGGGAGAGGCCCGCCAGATCGCTGGGCGGTGCGTAGCCGGCGCAGGCCGACAGGCCAGCCACAGCAGAAAAGACAGCCAGACGGGACAACGCGGTGCGCATGCTTCGATCTCCTGTGTTCACCACTTGAACTTCATTGTTTTGAGCGGGTTGGAATTCATCTTCGCAGGCAAGTTCACGCCCTGCTGTACGCCAGCCCCGAGGCCACACCGCCAAACAGGTCACCTTCGACCGTGGTCACCCCCGGAAACTCGGCCTGCAGGGCGCGCTGGAAGGGTCGCAGGGCCGACGAGCCCCCCGTGAGGTAGAGGGCATCGAGCGTGCTGTCGGTGAGGCCGGCGCGCTGCACACACTCGCGGGCACAGGCCACCGTGCGCGCGAGCAACGTGCCCAGGTGGTCGCGCATGGCGTCGGCGTGCATGTCGGCGGTGAGGCCGCGTTCAACCTCAGACAAGTCCACTTGTGTGGCGGCGTCTTGTTCCGAGCAGCGGATCTTGGCCTGTTCCACCTCGTGGGCGATGCGGTGGCCGTCGCGGTGCTTGAGCACCTTCATCAGCCGCTCGTGCAGCGCCACGTTGCTGTAGTTCACGCGCAGCTGCTGTGCCTGGCTGAGCGCGCGCGGCTGGTAGAGCCACTGGATCAGGTGCCAGGTGGAGAGGTCAAAGAACACGCGGCTGGGCACCTCGCGCTGCTGCGGCCCCGGGTGCTTGTAGCCCAGCAGAGGCATGACCTGCTCCAGGCTGAGCTTGTGGTCGAAGTCGGTGCCGCCGATGTGCACACCGGTGGTGGCCAGCACGTCGCCGGCTCGATCGGCCAGCTTCATGCGCTGCGGACCGAGGCGCACCACGGTGAAGTCGGACGTGCCCCCGCCCAGGTCGACCACCAGCACCACGCGCTCGCTGCCCAGGCGGCGCTCATAGTCCAGCGCGGCGGCAATGGGCTCCAGCTGGAACGACACCTGGCGGAAGCCCACCGCCTGCGCGGCCTGCAAGAGCGAGTCTTGCGCCAGCGCGTCGCGCTCCAGGTCATCGTCCACAAAGTGCACCGGCCGACCCATCACCACCTGGGTGGGTGCCGCGCCCAGCGTCTGCGCCGCGCGCTCGCGCAGCGCGGCCAGAAAGGTGGCCACGATCTCCTGAAAACTGATCTGCTGGTGGTTGACCACCGTGGTCTCCAGCAGCAGCGGACTGCCCAGCAGGCTCTTGAGCGAACGCATCAAGCGGCCCTCGGTGCCGGCGAGGTACTGCGCAACCGCATCGCGGCCAAAGTGCGTGGTGCTGTCTTCCGCGTTGTAGAACACCGCCGTGGGCATGGAGACCGCCGTGCCCTCCAGCGGAATCAACCGCGCCGTGCCCCGCACATCGGCCCAGGCCATGGCCGAATTGGACGTGCCGAAATCAATACCGAGCGTGCCGTGGAGCGGAGGGGTCATGGGAAACGAAAGGGAATGGGACCCCGGGTTGTGAGCGACAGCGCCGGCCCGTGGGGAGCGCGGATTCTGCCACCGATGTTGTTGTGCCCCTGGAGCGAGCGCCCACAAAAAACCCACCGCCCTTGCGAGCGGTGGGTATGAACAAGCCTTGGAGATGGAGAGGGCTTGGAAATCAGAAGGTGTGGGCCAGACCCCATTCGAACAACTGGAGAGGCGGGCGCTGCCCATGAGGAATTCCTCGAGACAAAACGCAAGGCTTGTGACCCGCATCTCTTGCAACCTGCAAGACGTCAATCAGATTCTTATCGAGACACCGAGCTTCAAAATTACATTTCAGTAACTCAGCCTGCAGGCGCCCGACCGTCCAGCTCTTCCCGCGCTTCCACCAGCAACTGGCTCACCACCGCGCCGCCCACAGCCGCCACCGCACGCACCCTCAACGCCTGGCCTGCGGGCAGTTCAATGCGGCAATGGTGGTCCAGCCCGTCGGTCTGGCCGGGGCTGTTGCTGTTGATGCGGCGGCTCCATTTCTGCCGCCCATCCAGTTCCACGGTCAAGGCATGCCAGGCACCCGCCAGGGGCTGCGGTACCCGCACCACCAGCGTCACGTCCACGTCAAAACTGCGGTGGCGTTCCAGCGAGCCGGGGATGGTGAGCACCGCCACCGAGGCACCGCCCGCATCAAGGCGCCAGACTTCAGCCTGGGGCTTCATGCGCTCAGCAGCTGTTTGAGTTCGCCCGTTTCGACGAGCCGGGCCACATCTTCAGCGCCGCCCACGAGCACCCCGCGCACGAACACCATGGGGAAGGTGGGCCAGCCGGTCCACATCTTGAGCGCATTGCGCCGGCGCCACTGCGAAAAGTAGCTGCCGATTTCCAGGTAGCCATGGGCCACACCCGCCGCGTCCAGCGCCTTTCGCGCCTTGCCCACCCAGGGGTTGCCCGCCATGCCGAACACCATCACGGCATGGCTGGCCACGTCGGCCTGGGCCTGACGCAGCAGATCGGCGTGGAGTTTGCCGACCTTGTCCCGGATGGCGGGGTGGATGGCGGCTTCGTCGAGTGTCGGGCGGGGCATGGGCTCTCCTGGCGTCCTGAAGGTCGGGGCCTGAACTGTAGTGGGTGTTGAAGCCCACCACGGCTTGCAGGTGTATCCGACACCAGGCGCCCAGGCGCCGGCCCGTCCCGCTCGCTCAGGCGTACGAGAGCTTGAACACCGCCACGGCCTGCACCATTTGCTCGGCCTGTGTCTTGAGGCTGGACGCCGCCGCAGCGCTTTGCTCGACCAGCGCCGCGTTTTGCTGCGTGGCCTGGTCCATCTGCGTCACGGCCTCGCCCACCTGCGCCACACCGGAGCTCTGCTCGACGCTGGCCGAGCTGATCTCGCCCATGATGTCGGTCACGCGCTGGATGGAACTGACCACCTCGGCCATGGTCACGCCAGCGCGGTCCACCAGGGTGGTGCCTTGCGCCACGCGGTCCACGCTGGCGTTGATCAGACCCTTGATTTCCTTGGCGGCTTCGGCGCTGCGCTGCGCGAGGTTGCGCACCTCACCGGCCACCACCTCAAAACCTCGGCCCTGCTCGCCCGCGCGAGCGGCTTCCACCGCTGCATTCAAGGCCAGGATGTTGGTCTGGAAGGCAATGCCGTCGATCACGCTGATGATGTCGGCGATCTTCTTGCTGCTGTCGTTGATGCCCTTCATGGTGTCCACGACCTGGGCCACCACGTCGCCGCCCTGCGTGGCCACGGTGGACGCGCTTTGCGCCAGCTGGTTGGCTTGCTGCGCGTTGTCGGCGTTCTGGCGCACGGTGGAACTGAGTTGTTCCATGGAGGCCGCGGTCTCCTCCAGCGCGCTGGCCTGTTGCTCGGTGCGGGCCGACAAGTCGTTGTTGCCTTGCGAAATTTCAGCGCTGGCCGTGGCCACGCCTTCGGCATTGCCGCGCACGTTGGAGACCACGCGGGCCAGGCTGTCCTGCATGCCCTTGATGGCCTGGAGCAGCTGCGCGGCTTCGTCGCGGCCCGAAGTGTCGATGCGCTGCGTGAGGTCGCCCGCAGCAATCAGGCGCGCGCTCTCGGCGGCATGGCGCAGGGGCACGGTGATGGAGCGGCTCAACACAAACGCTGCACCCGCACCCAGCAGCAGGGCGAGCACGCCGCCGGCCATCAGGATGTTGCGCCCGATGGCGGCCTTTTCTTCGGCCTCTTTCAGCGCGGCGTTGTAAATGCCCTGTTGGCGCTCTTCGAGTTTGGAGATGGAGTTCAGGTACGCATCGGCCAGGGGGCGCAGGTCGCGGTCCAGCGCGGCGCTCACGTCTTCGCCGGCCATGCGCACTTTCAAGAGGTTGGCGCGCGGCGTGCGATAGGCCTCGCGCGCGGCGTCAATGTCGGCGAGCAAGCGCTTGCCTTCGTCGGATTGCACGAGCTCGATCATTCGCTTGCGCGAGGCCAGCGTCACCTGCGAGGTCTTGTCCATGTCGGCCTGCCAGGCCGGAATGCGGCTGGTGTCCGAATCGAGGATGGCGGCGCGGGTGCGCACCCAGTTGACGTCGATGGTCTGACGCCACTGCACAGCCAGTTGCAGCTTTTCGTTGTCTTCGGTGGCCAGCTGGTGCGTGGTCGCCGAGAGCTCCTGCAGGCGCCAGACCCCGATGCCGGCCATGAGCGCGGTGATGAGCAGGACCAGCCCGAAAGAGATGGCCAGGCGGCTGCCGACCTTGATGTCGTTGAGTTTCATGGGGTCACCGGTTGAAATGGGGGAGACCGGCGATACCGCCTGCCTTGCCCCTGTTTCGTCCGTTTGGCGACAATCTTGAATCGCCAAGGGCATGGAACTTCGGCTTTAGCACTCACTCATAGAGAGTGCTAATATTCTTGGCGTCACCCCGAGGAGGTTCTCCATGTCCCACTCATTGGCCCCCGTTTCCGCCGCTGCCAGCGGCCAGATCGCTGTTGCGAACCCCTGGGCGCTGGTGCCGCCCCTGGGCAATCTGGACGCCTACATTTCAGCCGTCAACCGCCTGCCCCTGCTCACGCTGGACGAAGAGCAGAAGGCAGCGCGCCGCCTGCGCGACGACAACGACCTGGAGGCAGCCGGCCAGCTGGTCATGTCGCACCTGAGGCTGGTGGTGTCCATTGCCCGCCAGTACCTGGGTTACGGACTGCCCCACGGCGACCTGATCCAGGAAGGCAACGTCGGCCTGATGAAGGCGGTGAAGCGCTTCGACCCCGACCAGGGCGTGCGCCTGGTGAGCTACGCCATGCACTGGATCAAGGCCGAAATCCACGAATACGTGCTCAAGAACTGCCGCATGGTCAAGCTCGCCACGACCAAGGCGCAGCGCAAGCTGTTCTTCAACCTGCGCTCGCGCAAACAGGGCTTTCGCTCCGACGCGCTGGATGGCGACACCCACCGCGAGGTGCTGAGCGATGTCGAGGTCGGCATCATGGCCAAGGAACTCAATGTGAAGCCGGAAGAAGTGCGCGAGATGGAAACGCGGCTTTCGGGTGGTGATGTGGTGCTGGACCCGGGCCCGGGCGACGACGGCGAAGACGCCTTCGGCCCCATTGCCTACCTCGCCGACGCCACCCACGAACCCACGGCGGTGCTGGAATCGGCCGAGCGCGATGCGCTGGCCACCGAAGGCGTGGCGCTGGCCATGAGCGAACTCGACGACCGCTCGCGCCGGATCGTGAGTGAGCGCTGGCTCAAGGTGAACGACGACGGTTCGGGCGGCATGACGCTGCACGAGCTGGCGGCCGAGTACGGCGTGAGCGCCGAGCGCGTGCGCCAGATCGAAGTCGCGGCCATGAAGAAGATGCGCAAGGCGCTGGCCGCCTACGCCTGAGCGCCCTGCAGACCCAAAAGAAAGCCGCCCAAGGGCGGCTTTCTTCATGGCCAGTCTGCCCTGTGTGGTTCAGTGCTCGCGGCGCAGGGCCGGGAACAGGATCACGTCGCGGATGCTGGGGCTGTCGGTGAGCAACATCATCAGCCGGTCGATACCGATACCGCAGCCACCGGCCGGTGGCATGCCGTATTCGAGCGCTCGGATGTAGTCCGCGTCGAAGTGCATGGCCTCGTCGTCACCGCCATCCTTGGCCGACACCTGCGCCTGGAAGCGGGCGGCCTGGTCTTCGGCGTCGTTCAGCTCGGAAAACGCATTGCCGAATTCGCGGCCAGTGATGTAGAGCTCGAAGCGCTCGGTCACCTCGGGTTTGGCGTCGTTGGCTCGGGCCAGCGGCGATATCTCGGTGGGGTGGTCCATGATGAAGGTGGGGTTCCAGAGCTTGTCCTCGACCTTCTCCTCAAAATACAGCACCTGCAGGCTCGCCAGGCTGCGCGTGGACAGTTGGTGTTTGGCTTCGGTCAGTCCCAGCTTCTTGAGCTGGTTCAGCAGCCACTCGGTGTTGTCCACGTTGTCGCCCGCCTCGGTGTATTTGAGGATGGCTTCGCGGATGGTGAGCCGCTCAAAGGGCGCGTACACGTCCACCGGTTTGCCGTTGTAGGTCAGCGGTGTGTCGCCGTGCACCTGTTTGACCACGTGGCGGATCAGTTGCTCGTTGAAGTCCATCAGGTCGTGGTAATTCCAGTACGCCGCGTAGAACTCCATCATGGTGAACTCGGGGTTGTGGCGAACGCTGATGCCTTCGTTGCGGAAGTTGCGGTTGATCTCGAACACGCGGTCGAACCCCCCCACCAGCAAACGCTTGAGGTACAGCTCGGGTGCGATGCGCAGGAACATCTCCTGGTCCAATGCGTTGTGGTGCGTCTTGAATGGCTTGGCGTTGGCACCGCCCGGAATCGGGTGCAGCATCGGCGTTTCCACCTCAAGAAAGCCATGGCCCACCATGAAATCCCGAATGCTGGAGAGCGCGCGGCTGCGGGTGACGAAACGCTGCCGTGCGTTCTCGTCCGTCATCAGGTCCACGTAGCGCTGCCGGTACTTGATCTCCTGGTCGGCAATGCCGTGGAACTTGTCGGGCAGCGGGCGCAGGCTCTTGGTGATGAGGCGCACGCTGTCGGCGTGGATGGTGAGTTCACCGGTGCGGGTGCGGAACAGCACGCCTTCGGCCGCCACGATGTCGCCCAGGTCCCAGTGCTTGAACGCGTTGTGCAGAGCCTCGCCCACGCCGTCGTTGTTCAAATAGATCTGGATGCGGCCACCGCTGGGGCCGAACGAGGCATCTTGCAGCGTGGCAAAGCTGGCCTTGCCCATCACACGCTTGAGCATCATGCGACCGGCCACGCAGGCGCGCACCGGGTTGGCTTCGAGCGCTTCCTTGGTGGTTTCGCCGTGCACCGCGAACAGTTCGGCCGCCTTGTCGGTGGGTTTGAAGTCGTTCGGAAAGGCCACGCCCTCACCCCGCTGCTGTGCCTGGCGCATCGCCTTGAGCTTCTCGCGGCGCTCCGCGATCAGCTGGTTGTCGTCGTGCGCCGGAGCGCTGCCATCGGCGGAAGGGGGGGTGTAGGCTTGGGTCATGAATGAAAAGAGGGTTGAGCACCGGTGTGCGCAACCCTCGATTGTAGTTTTGGACCGATACCGCCCCGGGAGATGGCTGTCAGGCGTCGGGGTGCGTCCAGTTCTTCGCGGCGGCGTACACCGCGTTGGGATACTCGGCGCGGCCCCTGCTGCCGTTGTAGCGGCCCAGCGCCATGAAGGTGTCGCCACGCTCTCGGTCGAGGTAGTGGCGCAGGATCACGCAGCCAAAGCGCAGGTTGGTCTGCATGTTGAAGAGTCGGCTGGGGTCGCCGTCGCCGATGAGGCGCGACCAGAACGGCATGATCTGCATGTAGCCCCGCGCACCCACGCGTGAGATGGCGAACTTGCGAAACGCGCTCTCCACCTGGATCAAGCCCAGCACCATGGTGGTGTCCAGTCCGGCGCGGCGCGTCTCGTACCACACCGTCTGCAGGAACTCGATGCGGGTCTGAAAGTCGGTTTTGCGGCGCTGCAGGCGGTCGCTGCTGGCGCCCAGCCAGCGAAGGTAGGCCAGTCGCTTGTCCATGTCGGGAAACTCGGGCACCGGCGGCGCGCTGTTGGCAATGGCCGCGCTCAACGCGCCCCGCACCGAATCGGCCAAGGGCTCTTCCAGTTGCCCGCCTGCGCGTGCCCAGTTGGACCAGCTGCCCAGCCCCAACGACGCCGCCCCCAGCAGGCAGTCCCGGCGCGACCAGGCCATGGGCTTCATGCGCCCAGCTTGCCCTTCAGCAGGTCCAGCACATCGGCCAGCGCCACTTGCGTGGCAGCGGTATCGCGGCGGTGCTGGTACTCCACCTGCCCTGCCTTCAGGCCGCGGTCGCCGATGGTCACGCGGTGCGGCACGCCAATGAGCTCCCAATCGGCAAACATGGCGCCCGGACGCTCGCCCCGGTCGTCCAGGATCACGTCAACACCCGCCGTCACGAGATCGGCATGCAGTTGTTCGGCCGCGGCTTTCACCTCGGGGCTGCGGTCCATGCCGATGGGACACACCACCACGGTGAACGGCGCCAGTGCGTCGGGCCAGATGATGCCGCGCTCGTCGTGGTTCTGTTCGATGGCTGCGGCGGGCAGGCGCGTGATGCCGATGCCGTAGCAGCCCATCTCGAAGTGCGCCGGCTTGCCGTCTTCACCCAGGAAGGTGGCGCTCATAGCCTTGCTGTATTTGGTGCCGAGGTAGAACACATGGCCCACCTCGATGCCGCGTTCGATGGCGAGCAGGCCCTGGCCATCGGGTGACGCGTCACCCTCCACCACGTTGCGGATGTCGGCCACCACATCGGGCTCGGGCAGGTCGCGGCCCCAGTTCACGCCGGTCATGTGGAAGTCCGGCTCGTTGGCGCCACAAATCCAGTCAGCCATCACGGCCACTTCGCGGTCCACCACCAGCTTCACCGGCTTTTTCAAACCGATCGGGCCCAAGTAACCGGGGCGGCAGCCAAAGTGTTCTTCAATCTCGGGAATACTGGCGAAACGGAAACCGGCGTTCAGCCCCGGCACCTTGTTCACCTTGACTTCGTTCATGTCGTGGTCGCCACGCAGCAGCAGCAGCCACACCTGGCTCTTCACAACTTCGCCCTTGTCGTTGAGCACGTCGGTGGCCAGCACCAGCGATTTCACCGTGGTGGCCAGAGGCACGCCCAGCAGGGCTGCCACGTCGGCACAAGTGCTCTTGCCCGGTGTGGGTGTCTTGGCCATGGCATTCGCTGCGGCGGGGCGCGGTGCGCCAGGTGCCAACGCTTCGGCCTTTTCCATGTTGGCCGCGTAGTCGCTGTTCGGGCAGTACACGATGGCGTCTTCACCCGTGGCCGCGATCACCTGAAACTCTTCGCTCAGGTCGCCACCGATGGCACCGCTGTCGGCCGCCACGGCCCGGTAGCGCAAACCGAAACGGTCAAAGATGCGGCGGTAGGCTGCGGCCATCACCTGGTAACTGGCCTTGGCGGACGCCTCGTCTCGGTCGAAACTATAGGCGTCCTTCATGATGAACTCACGCCCGCGCATCAGGCCAAAACGCGGACGTCGCTCGTCGCGGAACTTGGTCTGGATCTGGTAGAAATTTTTCGGCAGCTGTTTGTAGCTGCGCAATTCCTGGCGCGCGATGTCGGTCACCACCTCTTCGCTGGTGGGCTGCACGATGAAGTCGCGGTCGTGCCGGTCCTTGATGCGCAAGAGCTCCGGACCCATCTTCTCGAACCGACCGGTCTCCTGCCACAGCTCGGCCGGCTGGATCACCGGCATGGTCAGTTCCACCGCGCCGGCGCGGTTCATCTCCTCGCGCACGATGGCTTCCACTTTCTGGATCACGCGCAAGCCCATGGGCATGTAGCTGTAAATGCCGGCACCGAGCTTCTTGATCATGCCGGCGCGGGTCATGAGCTGGTGACTCACCACTTCGGCGTCGGCCGGGGCTTCCTTCTGGGTCGAGATGAAGAACTGGGAGGCTTTCATGGGCGAACTGATGTCTGCCGGTGGGCAGTGTTGGAGAACCGTGGGTGGAGCCCGGTGGACAGAACACCCGGCGCCGGGATGTCCCACCTGCGCCCGGAAGTGCAACAGGTGTGTGATCACTTCGCAACTCGCACGGCGCGATGCATAATGAACACAGTTTAAAAATTTGGGGTTGATTATGCTTGACAGAGAAGGCTTCAGGCCCAATGTCGGCATCATTCTGCTCAACCAGCGAAACCAGGTGTTCTGGGGCAAACGCATCCGATCCCACTCCTGGCAGTTTCCGCAAGGTGGCATCGACAGGGGCGAGACACCTGAGCAGGCGATGTACCGCGAATTGCACGAGGAAGTGGGCCTCATGCCCGAGCACGTGAACATCGTGGCCCGCACGCGAGACTGGTTGCGCTACGAAGTGCCGGACCGCTTCATCCGCCGGGATGCGCGCGGTCATTACAAGGGACAAAAACAGATCTGGTACCTGCTGCGCCTGGTGGCACAAGACTGGAATCTGAACCTGCGCGCCACCAGCCACCCCGAGTTCGACGCTTGGCGCTGGCACGACTACTGGGTGCCGCTGGACGTGGTGGTCGAGTTCAAACGCGGCGTCTATGAGATGGCGCTGACCGAGCTCTCACGCTACCTGCCTCG
Source organism: Hydrogenophaga sp. (assembly GCA_021154985.1). Taxonomy (GTDB): domain Bacteria; phylum Pseudomonadota; class Gammaproteobacteria; order Burkholderiales; family Burkholderiaceae_C; genus Hydrogenophaga. Next base: position 3,696 of record JAJNQE010000128.1, on the reverse strand, counting down.
CTCCGACCACCGCAACCGCTACTTGCGCGGTGGCGTGCGACAACGCCAGGACGAAGGCGATGATGCACCCCCGAACATGTGCGCCCCCATGGGACTGGAACTGCCCCCCGGCGCCAGCTTTGACCCCGACCCGCAGAGCGATGAACGCGCTGCGAACACACCCTTCAAATGATGGATTCGCTTCGATGCCTGCCGAGGTCGACGACCTCGGCTCTGCTCCTTTCGCTGCTCTGTATTGCACCGCCACTCACCCACGCTCAAACGTCATACCCGGACGAAAAGGCCTGGACCGAAACGGTCGTCGCACCTCCGGCATCCTTCAGCACCGAGGCACTGATCGGCTTCGAAGTGCTCAAAGCCTCGTCGCTTGCCTATGGCATCGATCCCAACACCCTGACGGTGGGTGAAGATGGGGTGGTGCGTTATGTGATGGTGGCGCGCAGCAGCAGCGGAGCACTCAACGTGCTGTACCAAGGGATCCGCTGTGCAACCGCAGAAACCAAGACCTATGGGCGTTTGAGCGACAAGGGCGCCTGGAACACCAGCCCCGATGCGCCTTGGCAAGAGCTGTCCTTCCGGGGAGCCACCCGCCCGGCCATGATTCTCGCGCGGCAGGGCATCTGCGAAGGCCGCACCGTGACGGGCAACGCACCGAAAATTCTGGCAACCCTGAAGAGCGTTCGCGTCGACACACGCTGACCGCGCTGGGCGCTGAGGCTCAGACGCGAGCCAGCACCATGTTGTCGCGGTGGATCATTTCCGGCTCGGCGGCGTAACCGAGCAGCCGTTCAAAGTCAGCCGACGATTTGCGGCACAACAAGCGCGCCTCCGAGCTGGCGTAGTTCGCCAGTCCGCGAGCCACCTCCACGCCGCGACCATCGCGCACCGCGATCACATCTCCGCGAGAGAAGTCACCGTCCACACCGGTCATCCCGATCGGCAGCAGGCTCTTGCCTTCGCCGACGATCTTGCCCACGGCGCCGTCGTCCACCAGCACCGCACCGCGCAGTTGCAGGTGATCCGACATCCAGCGCTTGCGCGCCTGGTTTTTGGCCGTGTGGGCCACCAGGCAAGTGCCGATGGCTTCGCCTTCGCACAAGCGGATCAACACCTGCGGCTCACGCCCCCATGCGATCACGGTGGACGCGCCCGAGCCCGCCGCACGCTTGGCTGCGAGAATTTTGGTGATCATGCCGCCCTTGCCAATGCCGCTGCCTGCGCCGCCCGCCATGGCTTCAAGCTGAGGGTCGCCGGCCCGCGCTTCATGAACAAACCGCGCCGAGGGGTCGCGCCGCGGGTCGGCTGTGTACAGGCCTTTTTGATCCGTGAGGATCACCAGGACGTCGGCCTCCACGAGATTGGCAACCAGCGCGCCCAAGGTGTCGTTGTCACCGAACTTGATCTCGTCGTTGACCACGGTGTCGTTCTCGTTGATCACCGGCACAACACCCAACTGCAGCAGCGTGAGCAAAGTGGAGCGTGCGTTCAGATAACGCTCCCGGTCGGCCAGATCGGCGTGGGTCAGCAACACTTGAGCGCTGCCCACACCGTGCTCGCGCAACTTGGTCTCGTACATCTGCACCAGCCCCATCTGCCCGACGGCAGCGGCGGCTTGCAGCTCGTTGATCTCTTTTGGACGCGCTGTCCAGCCCAGGCGTTTCATGCCTTCGGCCACCGCGCCGCTGCTCACCATGATGAGTTCGCGACCATCCTTGACCAAGGAAGCCAGCTGCTCGCTCCATTGACCAATGGCCACTTCGTCCAGTCCACGGCCCTCGTTGGTGACGAGCGAAGAACCGACCTTGACCACAATGCGGCGCGCCGCCTTCAATGGGCTGCTGGTGCGCGAGGGCGTCAAGCCGGTGGTGTCTGCGAGGAGCATGGTCGACATGGGAATATCGGGTCAGGTCAGGTCGGGGAGGGCGCACCAAAACGTGGGTCAATGTCCACCGGCGCCAGAGAGGCCTGATGAACCTTGGCGATGTGCTCATACACCTTCTGGACCAAAAACTCGCAGCCCTCTCGCGTGAGGGCCGAGATCTCGAACACTGGGCCTTTGTACTTGAGACGTTTGACGATGTCCTTGACCTTGGCCTCGCGCTCGTCCAGCAGCACCATGTCCAGTTTGTTGAGCACCAGCCAGCGCGGCTTTTCATAGAGCTTCTGGTCGTACTTCTTGAGTTCGGCAATGATGGCCTTGGCCTGCACGACCGGGTCAACACCTTCATCAAACGGTGCAACGTCCACCATGTGGAGCAGCAAACGGGTGCGCTGCAAATGGCGAAGGAACTGGTGGCCCAGGCCAGCGCCCTCGGAAGCGCCCTCGATCAAGCCTGGCACATCGGCCACCACAAAACTTTTTTCGGGAGCGACCCTGACCACACCCAAGTTGGGATGCAGCGTCGTGAACGGGTAGTCGGCAATCTTCGGGCGGGCATTTGAAATCGCCGAAATCAGCGTGGACTTGCCTGCGTTGGGCATGCCGAGCAGCCCCACGTCGGCCAGCACTTTGAGTTCCAGCTTCAAGGTGCGCTTCTCACCTGCCCAGCCCGGCGTTTTCTGACGGGGTGCGCGGTTGGTGGAGCTCTTGTAATGCATGTTGCCGAAGCCGCCGTCTCCCCCCTTCGCAATGGTGATCTGCTCGCCCGGCTGCAGCAACTCGTGCAGCGTTTCACCGGTCTCGGCATCCACAATGATGGTGCCCACCGGCATCTTCAAGACGATGTCTGCCCCCTTGACCCCGAACATGTCAGAGCCTTTGCCGTGTTCACCCCGCTCCGCTTCAAAACGGCGAGTGAAACGAAAATCCACCAGCGTGTTCAGGCTGGCGTCGGCAACGGCATACACATGCCCTCCGCGCCCGCCATCACCCCCGTCGGGACCGCCAAACTCCTTGTACTTTTCATGCCGGAAAGATGCGCAGCCGTTGCCGCCATCGCCCGCAGCGACATCGATGGTGGCTTCATCCACAAATTTCATGACATGCTTTCCAGGGACGCGCCCCACTAAAAATCCAAAACAAAAAGCCCGCTGGAGCGGGCCTTCTGCATTCTCGCGTCAGCACTGAGCAAACGCCACCGAGTTTTCGCAATCCGGCGGCGCCTGCAACGGCCCGGTCAAACGGGCGTGATGCTGACGGTCTGGCGATTGAGCTCGCCCTTCACAGCAAACGACACGTGGCCGTCCACCGTGGCAAAAATCGTGTGATCCTTGCCCAGACCGACATTGAGGCCGGGGTGGAACTTGGTGCCGCGCTGACGCACGATGATCGAGCCTGCGCTCACCAATTCACCACCGAACGCTTTCACGCCCAGCATCTTGGGCTTGGAATCGCGCCCGTTTCGCGTTGAGCCGCCGCCTTTTTTCTGTGCCATGTTGACCTACTCCTCAGCCTGCGATCGACGAGATCTGCAGTTCGGTGAAATTTTGACGGTGACCTTGACGCTTCTGGTAGTGCTTGCGCCGGCGCATCTTGAAGATGTGCACTTTGTCGTGTCTGCCGTGGGCCAACACCGTGACCGTCACTGTTGCGCCGGAAACCAAGGGAGTGCCGATCTTGATTTCGGTGCCGTTGCCGACAGCCAGAACCTGGTCAAACACGATCTCTTGGCCCACATCCGCAGCAATCTGTTCTACTTTAATTTTTTCGCCAGCAGCAACACGATACTGTTTGCCACCGGTTTTTATGACCGCGTA
>JAJNQE010000127.1 GCA_021154985.1 Hydrogenophaga sp. | reverse complement strand
GACACCGGGCGCACGCTCTACATCTTGGACGAACCCACCACCGGCCTGCACTTCGCCGACATCGAACTGCTGCTGCAGGTGCTGCACCAACTGCGCGATGCGGGCAACACCATCGTGGTGATCGAGCACAACCTCGACGTGATCAAAACCGCCGACTGGGTGATCGACATGGGCCCCGAGGGCGGCTCGGGCGGTGGGACGGTGGTGGCGCAGGGCACGCCCGAGGCGGTGGCGGCGCATGCGGGCAGCCACACCGGGCACTATTTGGCCAGATTGTTGGAGCGCTGAGCCTGGGTGGGTCTACGCAGGCCAGTAGACCTTTCGCAGTGGAATCAACCGCTGCATTTCAACGTCCAGTTTTTCATAGTGCTCCAGCAGCGACTTCACCAAGTCGTCTAGGTCCATCAGCGTCACGGGTATGCGACCCCGCTCGGCCTCGTAGCGCGCGTCTTTGGTGAAGCCGCCGGTGCTCACGTAGAGGCCTTTGTCGTTGTCGTGGCGACCCCCGAGAAAACTGCGAATCTCGTGCGACCCCATCGACGCGCCTCGGTGCTTGACCTCCACCACGATTCGCGGGTCTTCAAAGCCCAGTCCGTCTGGCGACGCCACGATGTCTTTGCCACGGTCCGAGCCACTCGGTGAAATGCGCGTCTTGTAGCCCATGGCCCGCAGCAGGCCCGCCACCAGTTCCTGCATTTCTTCCCAATCCAAGGCGCTCACTCGGTCCTTGATGAATTCAAAGCCCTTGGACTGCACGTCCTTGTACAGGTCGTCCACTGCAACGGGAGACTCGGCTACCAAAATCTTTGACGGGCTTCGACCCGTTCCTTCTGCGCCCATCAGCAAGGATTCGATCTCCGCCGCCACCGGGGCTGCAATGAGGAACAGGGTGGAAATCGATCCCAGGCTGTTGCGCGCGCTCACCGACAAGGCATCACGCGCCACCTGGCCCAGCCAGCGCACTCGGCGGATGTTGGGGTGCTCCGCCGAACCCTCGGGCCGGTACTCGTAGTCGCCGATCACCTCACCCACCAGGTAAATGCGCTCACTGCGGTCATAGCTCACGACGCGGTCGCCCAACCCGATCTCCCGGACGAACCGGTAGGTTTGCCCGGCAGAGGCCGCCACCTGCCCGGCCTTGGCGCCTGCCAGGTGCTGCTCCATGGCACGGGTGAAGTCCGCACGGGTCTTGAGTCGGGTCATGTCACCCACTTCATGCCAGCCGATGCTGACCAGCGATTCGGTCTTGAATTCTTCAAACCGAAAACCGCCCTCACCGGCGCGCACCATCCACATGGCTTTCTGGGACATGGTTGATTTCCTCCTTGGTTTTGATGTCGGTCGTGGCCCGGCTTAACCTTGGCACTGCAACAGCGCTGGATGCGCCCGCTGCAAATGCTGGCGCAACAGCGCGTTGAGCTGACGCCCCTGGTTGATGCACTCGCCCACCATGTCCGGCGTGACGCCATCGCCCGTGTAGTCGTTGGCGTTGCGTTTGCGGCGCAGCGCGTCCAACAGCACCCAGGTGGTGTTGTCGACGCCCAGCGTGAGCGGCAGTGACTGGATCAGCGTCACGTGGTGCCCTGGCTCGCTGGTGGATGGCCGGTATCCCTGCGCCAGCATCGCGGCCAGGGCGCACTGCATCACCGCCTTGTAGGCCGCGTCAAAGCGCGTTTCATCGCTGATCCCGGTCTGCGCCGCGTCGTTCAGGTTGCGCTCAACCGCCGCCAGCAGGCGCTGCACCTCCGCCGCTGTGGCCGAGTGTGCTTTCAGGCGGCCGATGCGCAACAAGTTCTGCAAAGTCATGTTCTTCTCCCTTGAGCCAGATTCTGGTGCCAGCGACCACGCTGCGGGCAAAACCGTCCCCCTCGGTGAAGCGGCGGGCAAAGTCCGCCGGCGGCATGGGCGTCGGGTTCACCTCGCGCCCCAGCACGGTCGCTGCCGGCGCCAGTGCCAGCGCCACGTCGGCAAAGCCCGCTTCGCCCAGCACCATCACATCCACATCGCTCCCTGCTCGCTCCGTGCCATCGGCCATGGAGCCGTATACAAACGCCATCGACACCGCGTTGCCCAGTGGCGCGATTGCATTGCGCAGCACATCGGCCAGGCCGGCGGTCTTGCGCAGCAGGCCTGCCAGTTCGGCAAACACTGGCGACCGTTCATTGGCCTGGTAGGTGACCTGCCGCCCCACATCCTGCCGGATCAGCAACCCAAGTTCGGCCAGCGCGCGCAGCTCGCGGTGGAGCGAGCCCGGCGAAGTGTGCGCCACCCGAGCCAGCTCCCGCACGTGCAGCGAGCGCTCGGGGTGCAGCAGCAAGGCGCTGAGCACGCGGGAACGGGTCTGGCCAAGCAGATGGTGGGCGATGGAATTCATGTTCCCAATTTTGCTTCATTTGTAGCAATTTTGAAAACAATCATTCTCTCGCCGCGCAGGGTGGTTTTGGTCGCGGTCTTGAGTGGGAGCTCTGCCAGAAACACCAGGTCTTGCTGTTTGCCCTGCGTCCTGAGCAGGTCCTTTATGGTTTCGCGAATGACGGTTTCGCGTTGGCTGTCGCTGACATGTCGGATGGGTGCGAGCTGCTTGAGTCCATCGTTCATGAGGCGCTGGCCTATGGGCGCCCTGATATGGCGCACCAGGCACAGAGGGGCGCGCAGGCATTGTGTCGTTGTCCCGGGTGCCCTTGGCTCCCCTGGTCCCGTCAGTTGTTCCGGTAAGCCAGCCCCAGCGTGGCGCCAAAGGTGGTGTTGCGCGTGGCCAGCGGGCTGCGCGATACCGCGCCCTGCAGCTGGTACACGCTCAGACCGCCGTAGGCGACCCAGTTGCGGTTGAGGGCCGAGGTCAGGCGCCAGCCCAGCGAGGCACCGTCGAAGCCCGATCCCAGTGCATAGGCCTGCAGACCGGTGGCGGTTGCAGCGTTCGGGGCGATGCCATAGTGGGTTTGCCGGTAGGTGCCGTTGGCCCAGCCGATGCCCAGGGACAAGTCCCAGTGCGTCTGGGGCGACAGCGGGTGGCGGTAGTTCAGGCCGGAGTCCAGCCGCAGACCGCCGTCGCGTCCGAGCAGGTCTTGCGAGGCGCGCAGCGAGGCGCTCCAGCGCGGGCTCAGGGTGACGCCCGCGGTGACACGGCCGCGCACCGTGTCGCGCACCCGTGGAAGGCCGCCGTACACCGGGTCGTCCTTCCACGAACGGCCCTCGTCGATGGACAACGAGGTGCTCAGCGAAAGCAGGTCGCTGCGGGCGAGCACCGTGCTCACGCCGCTGTCCACCGTTTCCCGACCCTGCGCGAGCAGCGCGCTGGCGCCCGAGGTGGCAAAACGAAAGCGGCCGAGCTGGAAGGCCCAGATCGGGCGCAGGCCGAGCTTTTGCTCGTTGGTGCCAAAAGGGTCGCGTGAGCTGGAGAGCGACGCGCCGAGCAAGTAGTCGCGGCTGGCCTCCAGCGCAACCGGTTCGGCCTGTTGGGCATGTGCTGCCACCGCCCACGACGCGGCCACCAACGCGCAAGGGAGGAGCGGCGGGCGGTTCATGGTGCTGCGCTCAGAGGCGGCTCAGGTCTTCGATGGCGTCGACCACCATGCTGGTGCCCACAGCAATCAGCAGGATGTCGGCCGCCACGCGCACGTATTTGTGGCCCGATGGCGGCACGCCCAGGCGGATCGAGATGTCGTTGGGCACGGGGTAATACACCACGTCGGACGGCAGGCGGTAGCCCTTGCGCCATTTCTTTGCCTGGCCGGGTGGCTGGCAGCCGTTGTTCTTCTTGGCCAGGCCGGGTGGGCAGTTGCCGGCGCGAAAACGCGGCTCGTAGTACTCGCGCACCGCCAAGCGCTGGCTGTCCTGAAAGTAGCCGCCGATGTTGATCTGAACGGCCACATTGGTCGAAGAGCGATCACCCGAGCCGGCTTGGCGGTGTTGATCGTCGCGGTCTTTCTTGCCACCTTTGTGACCTTTGTCGCCGTGCTCGGATTTCTCCCACTTGTCGTGTTTTCCGCCACCCGCATGGGCCGGTTTTTCGGCCAAGGCAGGCGCCATGCACAAGCCGGCGGCGAGGCTCAATACCAGCGAGCGGGCGGTGTGATTCAAAGAGGTGTTCATGTTGTGCTCCGTGTGGGCGATGTTGTTGAAAGGCGCACGCCCTGAACGGAATTGTGACGCTCACAAGCCCCGCGCTGGTGACCGCTTGTGTGCGAAGGGTCTTGGTGTTGCGCCACGGCTTCAAGGGCTGTCAGACTCGGCGGTTCGTCGCTCCACAACCACCGTTTGCCGCCCGCCATGTCGCAAGAAACCGAACTCAAGCTCGAAGTGCATCCGCAAGACCTGGTGGCGCTTCTGAAACACCCCTTGCTGAAGGCCCAGCCCGCCCGGCGCGAGCGCTTGTTCAACACCTACTTCGACACCTCCACCCTGGCCCTGCGCGCGCAGCGCATGGCCGTGCGCGAGCGCCGCGTGGGCCGCCAGACGCTGCTCACGGTGAAGACCGCGGGACAGTCGGTGGGCGGCCTGTCGCAACGCGGCGAGTGGGAAGCGCCCACCCGACCCGGCGTCTTCGATTTCACAGCGCTGGTGGGCGACGCGGCACTGGCCGCGCAGCTCGCCAGCGTGGCCTGGCAACTGGTGCCGGTGTTTCGCACCGACTTCACCCGGCGCAGCTGGGTGCTGCAGCACGGGCACGCGTGCGTGGAGGTGGCGCTGGACCAGGGTTTCATCGCCACCGGCAACGCGCAGGGCAACCACCGCCAGCCGATCCTGGAACTGGAGCTGGAACTGCTGGACGGCCCGGTGGACGCCTTGCTCGACCTCGCCCACACCCTCGCGCTAGGGCCCCACGGCCAGGCCGCGAGCGCCTTGCGCCTGCGACCGGCCAACCGCAGCAAGGCCGAACGCGGCTACGCGCTGTTCATGGGCGAGCGCGTGCAGCCGGTGAAGGCGGGGGGCCTGCAGCTGCAAGCCGACATGCATCCGGTGCAGGCCTTTCGTGCAGCGGCGCTCAGCTGCCTGGCCCACCTGCAGGCCAACGAAGCCGGTGTGCTGCACCCTGGGCCCGAGGGGGCGCTGCCCGATCCCGAGTTTGTGCACCAGGCGCGCGTGGCCTTGCGCCGGCTGCGCACGGGCTTGCGCCTCTTTCGCCCGGTGCTGCCCCGGCGGTTCGTGGCGCATTGGTCGAACGAGTGGAAGCTGCTCACCAACCAATTGGGCGACGCCCGCAACTGGGACGTGTTCGCCCTTGAGTGGATGCCCGAGCTGATGGCCAGCGGATCACCCGCGCCCCATGTGGCTGACGGAGCCCCCGAGGCGCTGACGGCGTGGGTGCAGCAGCAGCGTCGCGCGGCCGGGCAGCGCGCAGCCGACGCGCTGGGCAGCCGCGAACACGCCGTGCGCCTGCTGGCCTTCACGCGGGCCGTGCTGAGCCTGCAGCCGGTGGACGCGGTGACATCCCGGTCGCCAGAGGGCGATGGTTTGGCGGTGTGGGCCAGGGCCGCCCTGCGCGAGCGCTTTGCCGGTCTTCGGCAACAGGCCCGCGCGGCTCGGCGCATGGGCCCCGAAGGCCGCCACGCCTTGCGCCTCTCGCTCAAGAAGCTGCGCTACGCGCAGGCGTTCCTGGCCAGCGTGTTGCCGCCCAAACGTGTTGAACGCAGCACGGCGGCCTTGGCCAGCGCGCAGGAACTGCTGGGGCGGCTCAACGACCTGAGCACCGCGCACGCGTTGCTGGGCGCTGCGCCGGCTGGGCCGGCGTCGGCCTTGGTGGTGCACTGGCAGCAGGCCTTGCAGTCGCGGCTGGACGCCGGGCTGCAAGCGCTGCCGGCCATGGAGCGTTCACTGGAGAAGGCCCCGACGCCCTGGGGCTGAGCGGCGTTGACGGCTTGACGGATGGGTGACGGGTTTCGGCGGGTTCTTTCGATAATCACACGAAAGTATTCCAAACGGGGGCTCCGTGTCTGTCATCACCATGCGATTTCTGGCCGCCGCTGCGGCAGCCGTTCCCGACAAAACCGTCTCGGGTGGAACGGTCATGAAGTGGATCGACGAAGCTGGCTACGCCTGCGCCACGGGCTGGGCGCGGCGCCACTGCCTCACCGTCTACGCCAGCGGCGTGCGCTTTCACCGACCCATCGCGCTGAATCACCTGGTCGAGGTGGAGGCGCGGCTGGCCTACACCGGTCACACGGGCATGAACATCGCGGTGGAAGTGCGCAGCGGGGACGTCAAGGGCGGACGCATGCTCAAGACCACGGAATGCCTGATGGTGTTTGTGGCTGTGGACGACGATGGTCAGCACATGCCGGTGGACGCCTGGCGGCCCGGCACCCCGGGCGAGATGGCGCTGGCGCGCGCCGTGCGCACGCAGCTGGAGTCCTACCGCACGCCGCAGTTCGCCTGAACGTCGTGCCGATCAGGCCTGGGCGCTGGGCCGCGCAGCCACTTTGTCGCGCCAGGCTTGCAGGGCATGCAGGCCATGCTCAGTGGGCTTGAAGCGCATCAGCTTGCCAAACTCCACGGTGCAGAACGCGGTGATGTCGGCGATGGTGAAGCGGTCACCGGCCACCCAGGGCTGGCGTTGCAGTTCGCCGTCGAGCCAGGCTGCGGTCTCCAGCGCCTTGCCCAGTTGCGATTGACCGTAGTCGGGGAACTGCGGTTGCTCCAGTGGAGCCAGGCCAGGATGCGTGTGCCGGATCGCATTGGCCAGCGGCAGCATCAGGTACCACTCCACGCGCCGGTCGGCCATCTCGATGAAGGCGCGCTCCTCCGCCGTTTCGCCCATCAGGTTGGGCTGGCTCTGCCAAGCTTCCAGCCAGGTGCAGATGGCTCGGGTTTCGCTCAGGACGCGCCCATCGTCCAGTTCCAGCACCGGAATGCGCGCCAGCGGGCTCTTGGCGAGAAATCCAGGCGCGCGGTGCTCGTGGGCGTTCAGGTCGACCATGACCTGCTCGATGCCCGTGATGCCCTTCTCGGCCATGAACATCTGCACCCGCCGGGGGTTGGGTGCGCGTTGCGACACATAGAGTTTCATGGCGAGTCTTTCGTGGGCGCGTTCTTCAGGCTCTGGCCCATTTCCACCATGGTGCGGGCCTCTTCGGCAAATTTCCTGGCCCCCTCGTCGCCGTCGCGCGTGAGGTCCACCTTGGACGCAGGCCGCTCGATGCCACGCTGCACCGTGGGCCGTGCGCGGATCGCATCGCGCCAGCGCACGAGGTTGGGCAGGTCGTCCACTTCCACGCCCGACCACCGGTGCGTGCGCACCCAGGCCCAGTTGGCGATGTCGGCGATGGAGTAGTCGCCGGCCAGATATTCGTGGTTTTTCAATCGGTCGTCGAGCACGCGGAACAGGCGCTTGCTCTCGCCCTGGTAGCGGTCGATCACCGCCGGAATTTTCTCGGGGAAGTAGCGGAAGAACACATTGGCCTGGCCCATCATCGGCCCGATGCCGCCCATCTGGAACATGAGCCACTGCATCACCCGCGAGCGGCCTTGGACGTCGGTGGGCATCAGCCGGCCGGTCTTCTCGGCCAGGTACACCAGGCAGGCGCCCGACTCGAACACCGCAAAGCCGCCGGCCTCGTGGTCCACGATGGCCGGGATGCGGCCGTTGGGGTTGATCGCCAGAAAGGCCGGGGTCTTCTGCTCGTTTTTCGCGAGGTCCAGCACCTTCAGCGTGTAGGGCAGCCCGAGTTCTTCGAGCGCGATGGACACCTTGTGTCCGTTGGGCGTTGCCGCCGTGTAGAGATCGATCATGCAATGACCCGTTCAAGAGTTCGGGCCATCTTAGAGCGTTCGCCGGAACGGGCTGTCTGGTCGGGAACACCGCGGAACTGGCTTTGCCAGGCCGCAGGTGTTGCCCCCTGGGGGGTGACGCGCCGCAGGCGCGGCGCGGGGGGTTACAACATAAACCCCATATCGCGCGGGTAGTCGGCCGAGTTGAAGTTGCCGAGGTTGGGCAGGATGGCGTTCATTTCGGTGCCCTGCACGCCGAACCAGGTGGCCAGCGTGCCGGCGTACTGGTCCACCGAGGTGCTGGGCAGCAAGCGGCCCTGGCCCACGTGCCATTGGTCGAAGGCGTCGGTGGTGCTGTTGGTCACGCTCACCGGTGGCGCCTTGCCGTAGAGCGCCGCGCCGCGCACCGCGCCGCCCACCACCAGGTGGTGGCTGCCCCATCCGTGGTCGGAGCCGTCGCCGTTGGAGGTGAGCGTGCGGCCGAAGTCGGAGGCGGTGAACGCGGTCACCTTGTCGGCCACCCCAAGGGCGAAGGTGGCTTGGTAGAAGCCTGTCATGGCTGCGCTCAGCCGGCCCATCAGGGTGTTCTGACCGCTGATGAGGTTGTCGTGCAGATCGAAGCCGCCCATGGAGACGAAGAACACCTGGCGCTTGGTGCCCAGGTCGTCGCGAGCGGCAATCAGGCGCGCCACCATTTTGAGCTGATCGGCCAGGTTGTTGTTGGCGGGCAAGGCGCTGAGCCGTGCGTCGTTGGCGGGCACTTTGGCCAGCGCGCCAGAGATCTGGGTGAACGCTCCGTGGGCTCGCCCCGTGACCAGGTTGTATTCCTTCTCCAGCCGGTGGGTGCGGTCCTGCAAAGCCAGTGCGGTGATGGCAGTCTTCACCATCTGCGATCCATACACCGAGCCGCTGCCGTTGGTGTCCAGGGCGTTGACCCTGACCGGGCCTCCTGTGCCCACCTGGTAGGACAAGGCCGAGTTGCCCGCGAGGAACACCGCGTTGCCTGTGACAGAGATGCAGGTGAAGAGCGAGGGGTTGTTCGCACCGTTGGACAGTGCAAGGTCGCCGATACGCCCACCCCAGCCTGAGGCAGAGCCCTCGGGCGCCGACGACTGCCAGACCGACTGCTGGTCGTTGTGCGAGAACAGTTTGGGCGGTATGGGCACGCTGCGCGCGTTGTACTGCTGGCGCGTGATGGGGGCCACCAGCGGCCCCACGTTGAGTTGCACGGCGGCCTGGCCCGCATTGAACAGCCCGGCCAGTCCGGTCATGGCGGGGTGCAGTGCGTACTGCACGCCACCGGGCAGCGGGTTGGTGGGGTTGAGCACGGTGTTGGCCAGCTCGGCTCTGCTGAGCGCGATGTTGGTGCGGATGCCGCTGTAGAGGCCGTGCGTGGTGGGGTCGTAGTTCACCACCGTGTTGGCGTAGTCGTTGCCGCCGTTCAGAAAAATGCAGACCAGCGCCTTGTAGTCGGTGGCGGTGAAGGCCGCAGCCTCTCCCATGGCGGCGAGGTTGATGGCCGTGGGCAGGGCCGCGCCGGTGAGGGCGAGCTGACCGGTGCGGCGCAGGAAGGCGCGGCGGGTGTGCAGATCGGGTCGGATGAAGTGCATGGTGCGCCCCTTATTTCTGGATCAGGTATTGCGGGCACGCCATGACCATCAGCACGGCGGCCCACACGCGCCGCAGCTTCACGTCGGCGTTGCTGCTGGCGGTCACCGGCGTGGCGTTCAGCGCGTTCACCATCAGTAGCTCGTTGTCGGAGCCGGGGGCGATCTGGCCCGCGGTCAGCACCAGCGAGAGGTGGCGCACCAGCGCCGTGGCGTCGGTCACCAGCGAGAGTTCGCGCGAGTAGCTGGCCTTCACGTCGTACTGTTGGTTGGTCCAGGCTGCCTGCGGCACACCGGGTTCGGGGCAGCGAATACCACGCTCGATGGCGTCCTGCATGAAGTTCAAATAGCCGCCGACCGTGGTTTCGTTGACCAGCTGGAATTCGGGTGCGGTGGCACCCGAGGCGGTGAGCGTGGTGTTGGGCGGCACATAACCCGGCCTGAAAAAGTTGAATACCGAGGGCGCGCGCAACGGGCTCTGGCCCAGCTGCGTGGCCGGATTGCTGAGCTCGAAGATCTTCCAGCTGCCCGCCGCTGACCGCACGCCAAACGTGCGCGCCCACTGGACGAAGCGCACCATGGGCTCCCGCAGCTTGCCAAAGGTGTTGCTGGCCAGTGTTTGCGCGCCGCGCGCTTCGTCGTGCAGCAGGATCGCGGCCCACACCGCCTTGAGGTCGCCGCGCACGCCTTTGCCGTTGTCGTTGAAGGCGGCGGCCACGTGCGCCACATAGGCCGCACTGGGGTTGCTGGTCACCAGGCGCTGGATCATCTGGCGTGCAAAGAACGGGCCGACGTTGGGGTGGTTGAACAGCGTGTCCAGCGCCGTGCGCAGCGCGATGTCGCCAGGCGTGTTGGCCGGGATGGTCGTGCCCAGGAAGGTGGCGGCCAGGTTGGAGTGGCGGCTGGCGTTGAGCGACATCGGCTTGCGCGCAAACGCTCGGGACTCGATCGTGTAGTTGTCCACCGGGATGCGCACGCCGTCCGATCTGTCGAAGTCGTAGCCGGTGAACACACGCGCCAGGTTGGTCACGTCGGACTGCGTGTAGCTGTCGATGGGCTGACCGTTGTTGCGTTTGAGCGTGCCGTCCAGGTTGAGTTCGTACAGGCCGATGGTGAAGAGCTGCATCACCTCGCGGGCGTAGTTCTCGTCAGGTACCCGGCCCGTGCGCGTGTCTTCCTTCTGGTTGCCCTTGGTGTTGAGGAACCAACCCATGGCCGGGTGGAGGGTCACGTCTTCGAGCAGTTGGCGGAAGTTGCCGAAAGCGTTCCGCGTGAGCGTGTCCCACCAGCTCGCGTAGGCGTGGCTGCGCCAGGTGAATTCCGCCGAAGTCATGGAGGCCACAAAAAATTCGGACAGCGCCAGCGCCATGCGCCGGCGCACCGGGTCCGCGCCGCTCAGCAGTTGCTGCCAGATCATGAACTCGGCCGGGTACATGTTGAAGTAGTAGCCGTGGGTGTTGGCCGCCCCGTAGCCGCGCGCCTCCAGCCAGTCCCATCCGGTGGGGCCCAGCGGGCGCGAAAACTCGGTGGCCAGCCACGTCACATACCCGTTGCTGCGCACCTGGGAGATCTCTTCCACCGTGGAGGAGAACTGCGCCTGCTGCAGGAAACGGGCAGCGTCTGCGTCGGTGGTGGGCGTGGTGTTGGCGTAGCCGGTCGAGGTGAAATCGACCGTCACGACGAAGCTGTCGTTGCCGCCGCCGCCCCCTCCGCTCTCGCCACCGCCGCCGCAGGCGGCCAGCAATGCCGCAGCCGCTGCGGTGGACGCCAGCAGGGCCGTGGGGTGGTCGGGGGCCGCTTCGGCAAGCCCGGGTTCAAGAGCCGATGGCTCGGACAAATCTGGTGTTTCAACGTTCGTCATTGGGACTTCTCCTCCAGTGAACGAGCGCGAGTCTAGGCAGCCCCATTTGGCGCCCAGGGCCAGGTTTCAATCGGTTACATGTGGCTGTGGCGCGCCCACGGCACCCGCCCGACGGCTATACCGTCCGGGGGTATTTGTCCCGCCTCCGGTCGAAATTCAGATGCGCGAAGCGTGCAATTCATCACGCGTTTTGAGGGCCACGCGCCGCGCCGCGGCCGCGAAGTCGTCGCCGTCCGAGGCATACAGGATCGCGCGAGACGAGTTCACGACGATGGGCCCGGTGGTCGCATCACCCTGTGTGCGCAGGCCCGCGCGCACGGTGGCCGCAGCGTCGCCGCCTTGCGCGCCGACGCCGGGAATCAGCAGCGGCAGCGTGGGTGCAATGGTGCGCACGCGCTCGATTTCGGCCGGGTAGGTGGCGCCCACCACCAGGCCGAGCTGCCCGTTCAGGTTCCACGGCCCCTGGGCGAGCCGGGCCACGTGTTCATACAGGAGCGGTTCTCCTTCCACCGAGGCCAGGCGCTGGTTCTGCAGATCGTCACCACCGGGATTGGAGGTGCGGCACAACAGGAACGCGCCCTTGCCGTGGTACTGCAGGTAAGGTTGCACCGAGTCAAAACCCATGAAAGGTGAGAGCGTCACCGCGTCGGCACCGTAGCGCTCGAACGCTTCAATGGCGTACTGCTGCGCGGTGCTGCCGATGTCGCCGCGCTTGGCGTCGAGGATGGTGGGTACCTGAGGCGCGGTGCGGCGCATGTGCTCCATCAGGCGCTCCAGCTGGTCTTCGGCGCGGTGGGCGGCGAAGTAGGCGATTTGCGGTTTGAAGGCGATGGCGGTGTCGGCCGTCGCATCGACGATGGCGGCGCAGAAATCAAAGATGCGGCCGGGGTCGCCTTTGAGTTTCCCAGGAAAACGCGCTGGGTCCGGATCAAGGCCCACGCAGAGCAGGGAGCGGTTCTGGCGCTCGGCGCCGCGCAGCATGTCGAGAAAGGTCATGCACGGATTTTAGGTGGGTGCCTGCATCGTCATCCCGGGCCCGGCCCTAAGATCGCGACCCATGCAAGCCCTCACGCGCCGACAGCTCGTCCTCCTGGTTCTGCTCACGCTCGTGTGGGGCATCAACTGGCCCATCATGAAGCTCGGCGTCACGGGTTTCCCGGCGCTAACCTTTCGCACCATGAGCATGTGGATCGGCCTGCCGGTGCTTGGGCTGGTGCTGGTGTGGCGCCGTGTGCCGTTTCGCATCGGCCGCGAACACTGGCGCGAGCTGGCCGTGCTCACCGTGTTCAACATGCTGGTCTGGCACACGCTGGCGGTGCTGGCGATCCAGACCCTGTCCAGCGGCCGGGCGGCGATCCTGGGCTACACCATGCCGGTGTTCTCGGCCATCGTGGGGGCGTGGTGGTTCGGGCAGCGGCTCGGTGCGCGCGCCTGGGGCGGCGTGGCCGCAGCGGCGCTGGGAGTGGTGCTGCTGCTGTGGCACGAACTCACACAGCTCACCGGCAAACCGGTGGGCGTGGTGATGATGCTCACCGCCGCCGCCGCCTGGGCCCTGGGCACACAGATGCTGCGCCGGACCACCTTGCCCCAGCCCACCTTGGCCATCTCGTTCTGGATGACGCTCATCACCACGCTGTGGATGACCGCCGCCGCTGTTTTGTTCGAGCGATCCGCCTGGGTGGCCCCCACACCCGCCATCTGGGGTGCGATCGTCTACAACGCGCTGGGCGTGTTTGCGTTTGCGCAGGTGGCCTGGCTGATGATGGCGCGTGATCTGCCGCCGGTGGCGTCCACCGTGTCGGTGATGTTCATCCCGGTGCTGGGGGTGTTCAGCGGCGCGTGGTGGCTGAACGAGGTGTTGCACTGGCAGGATTGGGCGGCTGTGGCCCTCGTCATGTTGGCCATTGCATCTGTTCTATGGCCCCCACGCTCCGCCGCTGAACCAGGCAGAACCTGACCGGAGTCAGCCCGGCAACTGCGCGATGGCCAGGCACAGATCGGCCCAGGCCTTGCCCTTGTCGGTGGGGGTGCGCAGCAGGTAAGCGGGGTGGTAGGTCACGATCACCGGCACGCCTTCGTAGTGGTGCACCCGGCCACGCAGGCGGCCGATGGGCTCGTTGGTCTTGAGCAGGGCCTGCACCGCGAAGCGGCCCATGGCCACGATCACCCGGGGTTTCACCAGCGCCACCTGGCGCGCCAGATACGGCTCGCACTGCGCCACCTCATCGGGCTGCGGGTT
This sequence comes from Hydrogenophaga sp., assembly GCA_021154985.1. Lineage (GTDB taxonomy): Bacteria > Pseudomonadota > Gammaproteobacteria > Burkholderiales > Burkholderiaceae_C > Hydrogenophaga. The sequence goes on along the minus strand of JAJNQE010000127.1, from coordinate 17,429 downwards.
GCGGTTGGCCGGGGGGCGGCACTTGAGCACGTTGGCAATGTAGGCCCCCTCGGCGCCTTTGCCGCCTCGGCTGCGACCCACGGCCTTGAGCATGTTGTCGAGCAACTGGCCGGCTGCGCCCACGAAGGGTTCGCCCCGCAGGTCCTCGTTTTCGCCCGGGGCTTCGCCCACCACCATCCAGTCGGCCTGTTCGTCGCCCACACCAAACACGGTGTTGGTGCGGCCCTGGCAGAGCCCGCAGGCCCGGCAGCCCGCCACGGTGTCGCGCAGGGCCGGCCAGTCGAGTGTGGACACCGCGCTGGCGGGCCTGGCGGGGGCCTGTGGCGTCGGCGCGGGCGCGGCCATGGGGGCAGCTGCAGCCACGGCCGCAGACCTGGGCGCCGGTGCTGGGGCTGGGGCTGGGACCAACGAGGCTTCCGTTTCCCGAGCCACCTCCGTGGCGGCCTTGGCCTGCGCCTGTTTCGGGGCCCACACCCGCACGCCCATCTCGGCCAGCATGGCGCGCTGGCGGGCGTCGAGTTCGGGCACGAACGAGGTGTCGGGCGCTTCGTTCACTGGGTGGACTCCACGGCCTTGGCGGCCACCAGGTTCAGGCTCATCACCACCGCGTCTTCGCGCTGGAAGTGTCCCGCCGGGTAGTAGCCCTTGCGCAAGCCCACTTGCGCGAACCCATAGCGTTCGTACAAGGCGCGCGCGGGCGCATTGCTCTGGCGCACCTCCAGCCAGACCCATTGCGCGCCCTGGCCGCGCGACCACAGGGCCAGCGCGTCGAGCATGAAGCGCGCCCAGCCCTGGCGCTGGTGGGCGGTGGCCACGGTGATGTTGAGCAGGTGCACCTCGTCCACGCCCGGCATGGCCACCAGATACCCCAGCAGCACACGGCCGTCAGCGCGCGGCGGATGGGCCACTTCGCCCGGCAGCGCCTCGGACAGCAGCAGCATGGCGGGGTAACCGGCTTTGAGCGAGTCGTGAAAATGCCGGCGCGACCATGGGTGGGCGTAGGCCTGCGATTCCACGGCCTGCACCGCGTCCAGATCGGACTCGCGCATGGGTTCGAACACGATCAGGCGCTCGGGGCGGGACGCGGTGCGCGGTTGCACCTGCGGCTCAAGGGGCGCTGGCCACAGGCCGCTGGCCCAGGTGGGCAGGGGGGCTGTCGGGGTGGTGTTGTTCATGTGCCCGCCTCGGCGGCCAGGCGGAGGCTCTCGCGCTCTGCCGTGGTCTGCGCGACCTTGTCGCGCACATACAGGGGCAAGGCGTCCTGTGCCGCCACGGCGTGACCGGCGGCCAGCAGACCCGGGGCCAGGCGCAGCAGGGCGGCGGCCGTGGGCAAGGCGGTGTGGCGCTGCCCCGCCAGCGCGGACAGCGCTTCGATGTCGAACACATTGCCGGTGAGAAGGCGCTCGCCCGGGGCCAGGTGTTGCAGGTAAGCCGGCAGGTCGGCGGGCGTGCACAGGCGGGGCGACGCCAACGGTGTCAGTCCGGCCGGACCACCGCCATGGCTGGCATACGGCGCCACATAGACCTCGCCCATGCGGGCGTCCAGCAGCGCCACGATGACCGCCGGCAGCGCTTGCCCGGCATCCACCCGGGCCTGGCGGGCTTCTTCGGCCAGGGCCAGCAGCGTGTTCACCGGCAGCACCGGCAAGCCGCCCGCGCGGCCCAGGCCTTGTGCGCCGTAGGCCAGGCCCTGGGCCACCGAGCAGGCGGTGCGCAGGCCGGTGAACGAGCCCGGGCCGCGTCCGAACACCACCGCGGCCAATGTGTCCAGCGACCAGCCGGCCTCATTGAGCAGGCTGCGCACCATGGGCAGCAGCGTGGCGGAAGCCTGGGCGCCGCCGGGGCCGCTGCGTTGCCACAGTGGCGCACCGGGTGCGCCTGTGCCCAGCGCCACCGACAGCGCGTCGGTGCTGGTTTCAATGGCCAGCAGGCGCTGCGGATCGGGGTGTGTGAAAGGCATCGCAGGATTATCGGGCAGGGTGCCGGTCGTCCGTCCTGCGGCCCACTGGACAAGGGCAATGCCGTCGGGGACGCGGTGCCGTTTCATAATGAAACACATGTCTTTGACCCGCTCCCTGTTCGCCCTGCTGGCCACCGCCGTCGTCGCGCTGCCCGCCTGCGCCCAGTTGCCCGGTGAGTACGGCGCCCTGCCGCCCGCCGTGGTGGCCGCGCTCAAGCGCGCGCAGGTGCCGCCGAGCGCCTTGTCGGCGCTGGTGGTGTCGGTCGACAACCGGGCCGAGGAACGGCTGCGGTTTCGCGCCAGCGTGCCGGTCAACCCCGCTTCTGTGATGAAGCTGGTCACCACCTACGCGGCCATCGACCTGCTGGGCGCCGACTACACCTGGAACACCCGCTTCTACACCGACGGCAGCATCGACCAGGGGGTGCTGCGCGGCAACCTGTATGTGCGCGGCGACGGCGATCCCAAGTTCGTGCTCGAGCGCATCCAGGGTGCCTTCTGGGCCCTGCAAGACAAAGGCGTGCGCGTGGTGCTGGGCGACATCGTGCTCGACCACAGCGCCTTCGAAGTGCCGGCCACCGACCCCGGGGCTTTCGACGGCGAGTCGCTGCGTCCGTACAACGCCACGCCCGACGCGCTGCTGGTCAATTTCAAGTCGGTCGTGCTGACCTTCCAGCCCGACGGCGCCAACGGCGTGGCGCGGGTGATCAGCGAGCCGCCCATGGCCGGCCTCACGATCGACGCCACCGTGCCGCTGGCGCGCGTGGGCGAGCGCTGCGGTGACTGGCGCAGCGGCTTGCAGGCCCGTTTTGACGACGCCAACAGCATCCGTTTTGAAGGCCGCTACCCGCAGAGCTGCGGCGAGCTCAAATGGCCGGTGGCCTACCAGGACCCGGCCAGCTACGCCGCTCGCGCCCTGGAAGGCCTGTGGCGCACCAGCGGTGGCGCCATCACCGGCCATGCACGTTCCGGCCTCACGCCGCCCGGTGCCACGCTGTTGCACGAAGCGGCGTCGCTGCCGCTGTCGGACATCATCACCGACGTGAACCAGTGGAGCAACAACGTGATGGCGCAGCAGGTGTACCTCACGCTGGGCCGGTTGGTGCCCTCGCCGGCGCCCCAACCGGTGATGTCGCAGGGCGCTCCCGGCAGCTTGATCCCGATGCGCCCGGCGCGTTTCGAGCGCTCGCGCGAGGTGGTGGAAAACTGGTGGAAACGCACCTTCGGCATCCGCAGTGCCCTGCCGGTGATGGACAACGGCTCCGGGCTCTCGCGCGACGAGCGCATCTCGCCCGAAGCCCTGGCCAATCTGCTGCGCCACGCCAGCCGCCACCCGCAGGGCGAGCGCTTTGCCAACTCCTTGTCGATTGCCGGTGTCAACGGCACCGCCGCGCGCATGGCACGTGCGCCGGGCAGTGCGGCGCGCGGCAACGCCCAGCTCAAGACCGGCACGCTCAAGGACGTCACAGGCATCGCCGGCTATGTGAACGCGGTGAATGGCGCGCGCTACGTCGTGGTCGGTTTTGTGAACCACCCCAATGCACCCGCAGCCCGCCCGGCGCTGGAAGCGTTGGTGGAGTGGACAGCGTCCCAGCCTGACTGACATGCAGCCCGGCGACCTCATCGGCTTCTGCGCCGCTTTCCTCACCACGGCCAGTTTTATCCCGCAAGCCTGGCTTACCTTCAAGACGCGCGATGTGAGCGGTATTTCGCTCGGCATGTACAGCGCGTTCACGCTGGGCGTGGCGCTGTGGCTGGTCTACGGCCTGAGCCTGGGCGCCTGGCCGGTGGTGGTGGCCAACACCGTCACACTGGCGCTGGCCTTGTCGATCCTGGTGATGAAGCTGCGCTACGGGCGCTCAACCCCACGCTGATCAGGCCGCTGCCCGCACCAGCCGGTCGCGCACGCCGTCCCACGCCGCATCTGCCGGCGGGGTTTCCACCCAGATGAGGCGGACCCCGGTGGCGTCGAGTTCGCGCAGCACGGCAAACAATTCCTGCGCGCTGCGCGCTGCATCGGCCGGCATGCGGCGCACGTTCACGCCGCGCGCGGCTTTCAAGGGGGTTCGTGCGTAGACCGCGATGTGGCGCGCGTCCGTGCCCAGCACATCGAGCGCAGCCTGCAGCGGCTGGGCGTCCATCAGCCGCACCTTGGCGCGCGGCGCGTAGTGCGACTCCAACGTGCCCGAGGCGCGGGGTGCGGCGTCGTCCCGCTCGCGCAGCGGCTGATGGCACACCGCTTCGATCTGCGCGGCGGTGACCATGCCGGGGCGCAGCAGCACTGGGTGTGCACGCGTGGCGTCGACGATGGTGGACTCGATGCCCACCGGGCAGGCGCCACCGTCGAGGATGAGCAGGTCGGTCTCCGACAGTGCGGAAAACTCTTCAGCCACATGGGCGGCGGTGGTCGGGCTCACGCGGCCGAATCGGTTGGCGCTGGGCGCGGCCACGCCGCGCACCCCGTGTGCGGCGGCCGCCGTGAGCAGCGCCTGCGCCACCGGGTGCGCCGGACAGCGCAGGCCCACCGAGTCCTGCCCGCCGGCCGCCACCGCGGCCACACCGTCGCGGCGCGGCAGGATGAGGGTGAGCGGGCCGGGCCAGAAAGCGTTCATGAGCGCCAGCGCAAACGCCGGCACGTCGCGCGCGTGGTGGTCAACCCCGGCGCGCCAGCCCTGTGCGCCCGTGCCGGGGGCCAGGTGCACGATCAGCGGGTGGTCGGCCGGGCGGCCCTTGGCTTCAAAGATGCGGTGCACCGCCGTGGCGTTGTCGGCATCGGCCGCCAGGCCGTACACGGTTTCGGTCGGCATGCCGACCAGCGAACCGGCCGCCAGCCGTTGTGCAGCTTGCTCCACGGCAGCCGCATCGGCGGCGTTCAGCAACAGCGGCATGGGCCTCAGGCGTCCAGCGGTGGCAGGCCGAGCAGCTTCAAAACTTTCGCTGCGGTTTCGCGCACCTCGGCCACGGTGGGCGCGGTGATGTTGAGATGGCCCATCTTGCGACCCGGGCGCGCGCTCAGCTTGCCGTAGAGGTGCAGGTGGGTGCCGGGCAGGGCCAGCACCTGCGCCCAGGGGGGTGACACACCTCGCTCGCTCGGCTTTTCACGCACGGCATTGGGCGCAAACCAGAGGTCGCCCAGCAGGTTGACCATGATGGCCGGGCTGTGCTGGCGCGGGGTGGGCAGCGGCAGGCCCGCGAGCGTGCGCACCTGCGCTTCAAACTGCGAGATGTCGCAGGCGTTCTGCGTGTAGTGGCCGCTGTTGTGCGGGCGCGGCGCCATCTCGTTGACGATCAGGTCCACGCCGTCGGCCGTGTCGACGAGGAAGTACTCCACGCACAACACACCCACGTAATTGAGGTGGTTGGCCAGGGCCACGGTGCTGGCTTGCGCGCGCGCGGCCAGGGTGGCGTCGAGCGCACCTTCATGAACTTCGGTGATGGCCAGAATGCCGTCGTGGTGCGTGTTCTTCTGCACCGGGAAACTCACGCTCTGGCCGTCGGCGCCGCGCGCCACGATCACCGAGCACTCGCCGCGCAGGGGCATGAGCTTCTCCAGCACACACGGCACCTTGTTCAGGCTTTCCCAGGCAGTGGCGAGTTCTTCGCGCGTGCTCACGCGCACCTGGCCCTTGCCGTCGTAGCCCATGCGCGCGGTCTTCAAAATGCCGGGCAGCAGGTCGTTGGGCACGGCGGCCAGCAGGGCGTCGGTGGTGATGGCGGCATACGGCGCGGGAAACACGCCGCTGACCGGGGCGCACTGCACAAAGTGCGCCTTCTCCTTGATGCGGTCCTGTGCCACTGCCACACAGGCGGCCGACGGCGCCACCGGACGGTGCGCGCCCAGCGTGACCAGCGCAGGCGCGGGCACGTTTTCAAACTCGGTGGTGATGGCTTCGCAGCGCTGCATCAGCTGGGCCAGGCCCTGCTCGTCGTTGTACGGCGTCTGGATGTGGAAGTGGCTGATCAGCCCGGCCGGGCTGGCCGGATCGGGATCGAGCACCGCGGTGAAGTAGCCCATGGCCTGCGCGGCCTGCACGAACATGCGCCCGAGCTGGCCGCCGCCCATCACACCGAGCGTGATCTGCTGGCCGGTGGGCGAGGTGCTGCCGGGAAGAATGGTCTTGAGGCTCATGGGCGAAGTGTCACAGGGGAAGGGTCACGCCGCGTGCGGCGGCGGTCTGTGCGGCGCGAAAGGCTTCGAGCTTCTCGCGCAGAGCGGGGTTCTCATTGGCCAGCATGGCCACGGCAAACAGCGCCGCGTTGGCTGCGCCCGCCGCCCCGATGGCGAAGGTGGCCACCGGCACGCCCTTGGGCATCTGCACGATGCTGTGCAGCGAGTCCACACCGCTCAGGTGTTTGCTGGCCACCGGTACGCCGAGCACCGGCACCACCGTCTTGGCCGCCAGCATGCCGGGCAGGTGGGCCGCGCCTCCGGCGCCGGCGATGATGCATTTCATGCCCCGGCCGGCCGCGCTCTCGGCGTAGGCGAACATGTCGTCGGGCATGCGGTGCGCGGAGACCACGCGGGCGTCGAAGGAAATGCCGAAATCCTGCAGGATCTGCACGGCGTGCTGCATGGTGTCCCAGTCGCTGCTGGAGCCCATGACCACGCCCACCTGGATGGGGTTCATGTTGTGCCTTTGGCCGATGCGCCCGGATCGGGCGGTGCCCGGTGGCGCGCACGATCTGGCGTGGCGCTCTCCGGTAAAGTGTCGATTTTACGGGTCGCTCCACAGCGACCCGCTTCCCTTTCAGGCGCTCTCCCCATGATCAACGTCACCATTGCCAATTTTGAAGCCGAGGTCATCGAGGCTTCGCACCACACGCCCGTGCTGGTCGATTTCTGGGCGCCTTGGTGCGGCCCCTGCAAGGTGATCGGCCCGTTGCTGGAAAAGGTGGAGGCCGCTTATGCCGGGCGCTTCAAGCTGGTCAAGATCGACTCCGACCAGGAGCAGCAACTGGCCGCCGCCTTCGGCATCCGCAGCATCCCCACCTGCGTGCTGCTCATGAACGGACAGCCGGTCGACGGTTTCATGGGCGCGCTGCCCGAGGGTCAGATCAAGGAATTCCTCGACAAGCACCTGCCTGCGGCCAACGAGCTCGAAGCCGTGGCCGTGGAAGAGGAGGCGCTGGACGCGATCGCCGAGGGCGATCTCGAAGGCGCGCTGGAGAAGCTGCAAGAGGCAGTGAAAACCGACCCGAACAACGACGATGCGCGCTTCGACCTGGTGAAGCTGCAGCTCGAACTGGACCTGGACGACGATGCCAAGGTGGCGTTTGCGCCCGTGATCGCCAAGGCCGCTGCGGTGCGCCGGCTCGATTCGTTGCAGCGCTGGATGGCCGCGCGCGACGCCAACGCCGAGGTGGTTGACCCGCAGGCCCGCGCGACCGAACTGCAGGCGGCCATTGCCACCAACAAACGCGACTTCGCCTCGCGCTTCGCTCTGGCGCAGCTGCTCATGGCGCACAGCCAGTGGGTGCCTGCCATGGACGAGTTGCTCGAGATCCTGATGCGCGACAAGGCCTGGAACGAAGACCTCGCGCGCAAGACCTTCATTGCGATCCTGGACATCATCGAGCCCCCCAAGCCCAAGGTGGCCGAAGGCCAGGTGCCGCCGGAAGACCCGACGGTGGCGACCTACCGCCGCCGGTTGTCGAGCGTCGTGCTGAGCTGATCGGCTTCAGCCCATCAGCCGGGTCAGGGCTTCCTGGTATTTCGCCGCCGTCTTTTCGATCACCTCTTTGGGCAAACGCGGCGCGGGTGGCGTCTTGTCCCAGGGCTTGCCGCCCACCTGCGCGGTTTCCAGCCAGTCGCGCAGAAACTGCTTGTCGTAGCTCGGTGGGTTCTCGCCGACCACATAGCTCTCGGCCGGCCAGTAGCGTGAGCTGTCGGGCGTGAGCACTTCGTCCATGAGCACCAGCTTGCCGGCCTTGTCCAGGCCGAACTCGAACTTGGTGTCGGCAATGATGATGCCCTTTTTCAGCGCGATGTCGGCCGCGGCCTTGTAGAGCGCGATCGACACGTCGCGGATCTGCGCGGCGAGTTCGGGGCCGATCATGGCCACGGTCTGCTCGAAGGTGATGTTCTCGTCGTGCTCGCCCATCTCGGCCTTGGCCGCTGGGGTGTAGATGGGCTCGGGCAGCTTGGACGCGTTTTGCAGGCCGGCGGGCAGCTTCACGCCGCACACCGCCTGGTTGTCCTGGTATTCCTTCCAGCCGCTGCCGGCGAGGTAGCCGCGCACCACGGCTTCCACCGGGATCGGCTTCAGGCGCTGCACCAGCATCGAGCGGCCGGTGACCTGCGGCGCCTCGGTTACCGAGACCACGCTCTCGGGCGCGTCACCCGTGAGGTGGATCGGACAGATGTTGAGGCCCTTGGGGCCGAGCTGGTCGAACCAGAACAGCGAGAGCTTTGTGAGCAACTCGCCCTTGCCCGGAATCGGCTCGCCCATGATCACGTCGAAGGCGCTGATGCGGTCGCTGGCCACCATCAGGATGCGGTCGTCGCCCACGGCGTAGTTGTCGCGCACCTTGCCGCGCGCGAGCAGGGGCAGGGAGGTGAGGGCCGAGGTGTGCAGGGCAGTGGTCATGATCGATCAGGAAAAGGCGGGACAAGAAAAAAGCCCGTTGAACAGCCAACGGGCTTTGAACCATTCCGGGGGATTATCGCAAGTTGAAGGCCCCCTGGGCCACCGCTTATTTCGCGGCCAGTCCCAGGCGCTCGATCAGGGCCTTGTCCTTGGCGAAAGTCTCGGCAGCCCACTGGCGGTACTCGTCACCGTTGCGGTACCACATGGCCTGGTTGAGCTGGCCCAGCAGTTCGAGGTGCTTGGGCTCGTCCATGGCTTTCTTGAAGGCGTCGTGCAGTGTTTTCACGATGGCCGGGTCCATGCCCTTGGGGCCGACCAGGCCGTAGGGCGAGGTCGACACCACGTTGTAGCCCAGGTCCTGCGCGGTGGGCACGTCGGGCCAGCGCTTGGTGCGCTGTTCGCCAAAGGTCACCAGCAGGCGCATCTCGCCGCTGTCCACAAACTTGTCCCAACCGGTGGCATCGCTCTGCGCCATCACATGGCCACCCAGCAGGGCGGATTGCAGGTCGGCATTGCCCTTGAACGGCACATGGACAAACTGCACCTTGGCGTTGCCAGCCACCTCTTCCATCAGCAGGTGCGGGCTGCTGCCGGTGCCGGTGGAGCCGTAGTTGATCGTGCCGGGTGCCTTGCGTGCCGCCTCCACATAGTCCTTGAAGGTCTTGTACGGCGAGTCGGCTTTCACCGTGAGGCCGAAGGTGTAGCCGGAGACGCCGATGATGTAGCTGAAGTCCGTCATCGGATTCCAGTTGGTCTTCTGCATGTGCGGCATGCGCAGCATGCCCAGCGGGAACTGCGCGATGGTGTAGCCGTCGGGCTTGGCCGTTTGCGCCATGGTGCTCGGGCCCAGGGTGCCGCCGGCGCCCGGCTTGTTTTCCACCACGATGGGCTGGCCCAGGTGCTTGGAGGCGAGTTCGGCCAGGGTGCGCAGGTGGCGGTCGGTGGAGCCGCCGGCGGGCCACGGAATGATGAGCGTGACCGGGCGGCTGGGGTAGGCCTGGGCTTGCGCGTTGGCCACGCTCCAGGGCGCCACGCCGGCGGCGGCTGTGGCGGTGACCGCGGCCAGCAGCAGCGCGCGGCGGCTGGAGGATGGCGTGGACGGTGTTTTTTTCATGCTTGTCTCCTGTGGTGGAAATGCCGTTCTGGCGGTTGGTTGCGGCGCTTCGCGCCGCGCGGGTGCTCAAGTGGGAGGGGTGGCTGCGTCTCGCGCGGCCTGCTGTTCCTGCAGTTCGCGCCACATCACCTTGCCGCTGCCCGAGCGGGGCAGCGCCTCCACAAATTCCACGGTGCGCGGGCTCTTGTAGGCGGCCATGTGGCCGTGCGCCCAGTCGATCACGTCTTGCTCGCTCACCTGTCCCCGGTGTTCGGGCCGCAGCACCACCAGCGCCTTGACGCTCTCGCCGCGCTTGGCATCGCGCACGCCGATCACGCAGGCCTCCTGGATGGCGGGGTGGCGGTACATGAGCGCCTCCACCTCGGCCGGCCAGACCTTGTAGCCGCTGGCGTTGATCATGCGTTTCAAGCGGTCGGTCATGAAGAAGTAGCCGTCTTCGTCCACGTGGCCGAGGTCGCCCGTGCGCAGGAAGCGCCGACCGTTGATCTCGACGAAAGCCTCTTGCGTGGCTTTTGCGTTGCCCCAGTAGCCCTGCATGATTTGCGGGCCGTGCACCACGATCTCGCCGGTCTCGCCTGCGGGCAGCTCGGTCAGGGTGGTGGGGTCGACCACGAGCGCGGTGACATCAAACACCGGCATGCCGAGGCACTGCCGCTTGGGCCGGTGCGTGGGGTTGATGTGGGTGGCGGCCATGGTCTCGGACATGCCGTAACCCTCGATGTAATCCTGCCCGGTGAGCGCCTTGAGGCGCGCAGCCAAGGCCTCGGGCATGGCCGCACCGCCGCCGCGCACGCAGCGCAGGCTGCTCAGGTCGAAACGGTCGAGCTGCGGGTGCGCGAGGAAGTCGATCACCATGGTCGAGATGGCTTGCCACATGGTCACGCGGTAGCGCTGCATGCAGATGGCCGCGGTCTCGCGGTCCCAGCGGGCGAGCACGACGATGGTCGCGCCCACGTACAGCGGCCCGTTCAGGCTGCCGGTGAGGCCGGTGACGTGGAAGAAGGGCAGCACCGAGAGGCAGACCGCATCCGACGCGGTGCCGAACCAGCGCACACCGCCCACCAGCGTGCTCATGACGCTGCGGTGCGTGTGCATGCAGCCCTTGGGCAGGCCGGTGGTGCCCGAGGTGTAGGGCATGGCGCAGAGGTCGTCGGGGCCGGTGGCGAGCGGGCCGGGGCTTCGCTCCGGCGCGATGGCGTCGGCCCACGCCACCAGACCGGGTTCGGTCAGGGCCGCGCGCGGTGCCTTCACGAAGTCGGGCACGGGGAGATCGGTGGGCACGCGGAGGTGGTCGCTGTAGGTGGCCACGACCACATGGCGCAGGCCCTCGCCTTCCGGGGCGAGCAGCGGGTGCACCTGCGGCAGCAGGTCTTGCGCCACGAACGCAATCCGAGCGCCGCTGTCGTCCACGCAGTGGCGCAGCTCCTCCACGCGGTTCATCGGGTTCACCGGCACCACCACCGCACCCGCGCGCAGGATGGCGTAGAAGGCCAGCGCCCACTGCGGGCTGTTCTGCATGCACAGCAGCACGCGGTCACCCGGCTGCACGCCGCAGACCTGCTGCAGGTGGCCGGCGAGGTGTTCGGTCTCACGCAGGAAGTCGGCGTAGGTCAGCACCGAGTCGTAGAAGACGATGAAGGGCTTGTCGGGGTAGCGCCGGGCCGACACCTCCAGGTTGTAGAAGACGTGCGTCTGCGGCAGAGCCAGGTGCTGCGGCAGGCCGGGCGGCCAGTGGGCCGGGGTGGGGGACGTCATGCGTGGGGTGTGGGGTTGCCGAATTCCGCTGGGCGGAAAACATGTCTGAGCCAGTCAATATACGGCGGCGCCCATGCCGATGTAAACGCTGATCAGGGAAAGCGAGCATGCGAAATCTGCAGGTACGGTTCAAAAATTCCGACCTGCGGAATACGATGGGCGCTGAGTCGCCGCATATTCCGATCTGCAGAAAAAGGACCGCATCCATGGGCCGCCAGCGCCACACACCATCCACCCCGCTGACCGCAGAAGACCCGGCCGACGACCGCCGCTTCGTCACCGCACTGGCGCGCGGCCTCACGGTGTTGCGATGCTTCAGCCCGGCAGACCGCTGGCTGGCGCACGCGGAGCTGGCGCGGCGCACCGGTCTGCCGCAGGCCACCGTCTCGCGCCTCACCTTCACGCTCACCAGCCTGGGCTATTTGCGCCACCGCGCCGCCACCGGCGAGTACGCGCTGAGCCCGGCGGTGCTCTCGCTGGGTTTCAGCGTGCTGTCCAACTTCCAGATCGGGCGCATCGCGCGGCCGTTCATGGAAGTCCTGGCCGAGCACACGCAGGCCGCCATTTCGCTGGGCGTGCGGCACGACACCTCGGTGGTCTATGTGGCGCACTGCCGCAGCACGGCGCGCCTCATCCTCGGGCTGGACGTGGGCACGCGCCTGCCGTTCGCGGAAACGGCGATGGGCCGCGCCATCTGGTGTTCGGCCACACCCGGCTTGCGGGGCGTGGTGGCGCGGCGCCTGCAAGCGCAAGACCCCGAGCGCTGGCCTGCGCGCGAAGCCGGGCTCCAGCGCGCCGAAATCGGCTGGGCCGAGCGCGGCTATGCGGTGTCGGAGTCGGAATGGGAGAGCGAGATCGCCGCCATCGGCGTGGGCCTGGACCTGGGCGACGGCCGCGAGCCGCTGTCGCTCACCGTGGGCGGTCCGGCCGCCAGGTTGCAAGGCGACTTGCTGCACAAGGACTTCGGCCCGGCGCTGGTGAAAACCGGGCGTGACATCGTGGCGGCGATCCAGGCGGCCGGCTGGGAGGATTAAACAAAGCCGTTGAATGAAAAACGCCACCGCGAGGGTGGCGTTTTGAAAGGCGCGGGCGACAGGTCAGTGGACGACCTGGGCCAGCTCACCCTTGGCGTACTTGGCGGCCACGACCTGGAGCGATTCGCCCTTGATCTTGCTGGCCTGGCCTTCGCAGCCGAACTCGATGTAGCGCTGCTTGCAGATCGCCTTGGCGGCTTCGCGCGCAGGCTTGAGCCATTCGCGGGCGTCGAACTTCTCGGGGTTCTCGGCGAGGAACTTGCGCACGGCGGCGGTCATGGCCAGGCGGATGTCGGTGTCGATGTTGATCTTGCGCACGCCGAACTTGATCGCCTTCTGGATCTCTTCGACCGGCACGCCGTAGGTCTCCTTGATCTTGCCGCCGTACTGGTTGATCACGGCCAGCAGGTCCTGCGGCACCGAGCTGGAGCCGTGCATCACCAGGTGGGTGTTGGGCAGGCGGCGGTTGATTTCCTGGATGCGGTCGATGGCGAGGATGTCGCCGGTGGGCTTGCGGGTGAACTTGTAGGCGCCGTGGCTGGTGCCGATGGCAATGGCCAGGGCGTCGAGTTGCGTGCGCTTGACAAAGTCGGCCGCCTGCTCGGGGTCGGTCAGCAGCTGTTCGCGGGTCATGGTCGCGTCGGTGCCGTGGCCGTCTTCCTTGTCGCCCTTCATGGTTTCCAGGCTGCCCAGGCAACCCAGTTCACCTTCGACGGTCACACCCAGCTTGTGGGCCATGTCGACCACGCGCTTGGTCACATCCACGTTGTATTCGTAGCTGGCGATCGTCTTGCCATCGCCTTCCAGGCTGCCGTCCATCATCACCGAGCTGAAGCCCAGGTTGATCGCGCCCTGGCACACCTCGGGGTTCTGGCCGTGGTCCTGGTGCATCACCAGCGGAATGTGCGGGTACGACTCCACGGCGGCCTGGATCAGGTGCTTGATGAAGGGCTCGCCCGCGTACTTGCGCGCACCGGCGCTGGCCTGCAGGATCACCGGCGCGCCTGCTTCGTGGGCGGCGGCCATCACAGCCTGCACCTGTTCGAGGTTGTTGACGTTGAACGCTGGAATGCCGTAGCCGTGGATGGCTGCGTGGTCGAGCAGTTCGCGCATGGAAACGAGCGCCATGGAAATCCCCTAAGTCAGTTGGTAACCGGTTGGTAACCCGCGATTTTAAGGGGCTGGGCGCCGCGGCCCCAACGCCTCAGCTGGCGCGCTGCTGCAGGAAGCCGCTGAAGCGGTCGAGCACCGGCGCCAGGCCGCGCAAGGGCGGCGCCATGGCGCCGATGAGCGTGGTGTGGCTCACGCGGTCGAGCAGCTCCAGTTCCACCGGCGTGCCGCGCTGCTGCAGGGCTTGCGCCATGGCCAGGGTGTTGCGTTGCGGGTTGACCAGCGTGTCGCTCTTGGCGGCCAGCAGCAGCACGCGGTGTTTCAGCCCGGCGCTGGCGGGCACATGAAACAGCGGCTGTGAGTTGGCCGGCGTGTCGGGCCAGTTGAAGGCGCGCTGCACGGCCGGAATGCCGATGGGCAGGAAGTCGTACGGCCCGGCCAGACCGGCCCAGCCCGCCAGCTCCTCGTGCCGCATGCCCACCTCGGACAGCCAGCGCGCGTCGAGCGCCAGCATGGCCGCGTTATAGGCGCCCGCGCTGTGGCCGGTGGCAAACAGGCGCGACGGGGAGGCGCCCAGGCGCTGCGCGTTGTCGCGTGCCCAGCGCAGGGCCAGCGCGCAATCCTGCAGGAACACCGGATAGCGCACCTCGGGGCTCAGGCGGTAGTCGGCGATCACGGTCACGATGCCGCGCGAGGCCAGCGCTTCGCCCACGAACTTGTAGTCAGCGCGTTCACCGCTGCTCCAGCTGCCGCCGTAGAAAAACACCGCCATGGGCGCGCCAGGTGCAGCGTTCACCGGCAAGTACACGTCCATGCGCTGGCGCTCGGCGGTTCCATACGCTTCGTCGCGCAGCACCGTGTGGGTGTTCGACGGCACGGTGGCGTTGATCAGCCGCAGCGGCGAGCAGGCCTGCAGCAACGGCGCCAGACCCAACAGGGTAAGCCAGCGGCGGCGGGCGGAGCGCTTCAAGGAGGCGTTGTGCGGTGCGGTCATGCAGGCAGTACGCAGGGTGCCTGACAACGGATTCAGTCTGCTCGCACGATCTTGAGCGTGTTGGTGCCGCCGGCCTGGCCCATGGGCTCGCCCACGGTGATGGCGTACACGTCGCCGGTCTGCACGATGCCGCGCTTTTTCAGGTGGGCTTCGGCGTCGGCCAGCGCGGAGTCGCGGTCGGCGCTGTTGTCCATGAGCAGCGGGCGCACGTTGCGGTAGAGCGTCATGCGGCGCTGGGTCGAGAGGTTGGGCGTCATGGCGTAGATCGGCATGCGCACGTTGTGCCGGCTCATCCACAACGCAGTCGACCCCGAGTCGGTGAGCGCCACGATGGCCTTGGCGCCCAGGTGGTGCGCGGTGAACAGCGCGCCCATGGCGATGGACTGGTCGATGCGTTTGAACGTTTTGCCCTTGAAGTCGGCACCCAGTTCGCTGTACTCGGCCTTTTCGGCTTCCGAGCAGATGTTGGCCATTTCCTTCACGGTCTCCAGCGGGAACCGGCCGGCGGCGGTCTCGGCGCTCAGCATCACCGCGTCGGTGCCGTCGAGCACGGCGTTGGCCACGTCGCTCACCTCGGCGCGGGTGGGCACCGGGTTGACGATCATGGACTCCATCATCTGCGTGGCGGTGATCACCACCTTGTCCATTTCGCGGGCCATCTTGATCATGTGCTTCTGCAGGCCCGGCACCGCCGCGTTGCCCACCTCCACCGCCAGGTCACCGCGCGCGACCATGATGCCGTCGGACACCTTGAGGATGTTGGCCAGCTCGGGAATCGCCTCGGCGCGCTCGATTTTCGCGATCAGCGCCGGCTTGTGGCCGGTGGCCGCGCCGGCCACATTGCACAGCTGGCGGGCCAGCTCCATGTCGGTGGCGTTCTTGGGGAAGCTCACCGCCACATAGTCGGCTTTCAGGCCCATGGCGGTCTTGATGTCGTCCATGTCCTTGGCGGTCAGGGCCGGTGCGGTCAGGCCGCCGCCCTGCTTGTTGATGCCCTTGTTGTTCGAGAGCTCGCCGCCTAGCTTGACGGTGGTGTGCACCGCCGGACCCACCACCTTGTCGATGGTCAGCACGATCAGGCCGTCGTTGAGCAGCAGGGTGTCACCGGCCTTCACGTCGCGCGGCAGTTCCTTGTAGTCCAGGCCCACGCCTTCGAGGTTGCCGGGCTCGGTGCGCGAGGCGTCGAGCACGAACTTTTCACCCGGCACCAGCACGACCTTGCCCTCGGCAAACTTGCCCACGCGGATCTTGGGGCCCTGCAGGTCGGCCATGATGCCGACCTCGCGCCCGGCGCGCTGGGCGGCTTCGCGCACCAGCGCCGCACGGTCGATGTGGTCCTGCGCAGCGCCGTGCGAGAAATTCAACCGCACCACGTTCACACCCGCACGGATCATGGCTTCGAGCAAAGCCGGGTCGCTGGAAGCTGGGCCGAGGGTGGCAACGATCTTGGTGGCGCGCATGGGCATGGGGTGTGTCTCCTGTCGGTGGATGGCCGGGCTTGAAGGTGCCCGGGTGTAATTTGGTTTCAATTATCTGTGAAACAAGTTACATGGCCGCGACATCCGGGGCCGCTCAAAGGCGCGGGTTGCGCGCGGGCGCCTGGCCGCTGTAGTCCAGCCGCACAAAGGTGCCGTCCACCACCTCCAGGTGCACCAGGGTGCGCCGGAAATTCCACTGCCGGTCGATGGTCAGGGACGAGATGGCGCCGCGGCTTTTGGTGCTCATCTCCAGCCCGTAGCGCGAGCGCAGCGAGGTGGTAAGCCGCTGGCCGAGCGCGCGGGCCTCGTCGGCCGTGCCGGCGTTGGCCAGCAGCGTGATGCGCTGCAGTCGCTCGGCCTGGAAAACGAACGACACCCTGAACGGCGCACCGGCGAGCTCGAAGGCCGGAATCTCCAGTTGCACGCCGTCGCCGCTTGATGGCGGCGCGGTGGCGGGCGCCTGCGCTTCGGGCACCAGCGCGCGCACCTCGGCCGGCGTGGCGCCCACCGGCACGCCTTGCCAGAGCGCTTGCGCCGATGCGCCGGCCATGAACAGCAGACAGGAGAGACACAGCAGGAGTTTTTTCATAGGTGGAGTGAGACACCGTGCGGGCCGCAAAGTTGTCTGGCGAGTAGACCAAAGATCACCGTCGCGGTTGCGGCCGCCAAAAAGTATCGATAAGTCGTACCGAAAGACAAATCCGAATCTACCGGGACAGGATGTTGCGTCTTCTGACTGTGCGGCGCCCCACCATCGCGCCACCTTCAACAACCGCAAAGGTTTTTTCATGGCCTCGAACCGATCCCCCCTCATCGTGACGCGCGACACCCGTGCCTGGCAGTTCCAGGTCTGGGCCTCGTTTGGCGTGGCGGTGTTTCTCTGCGCCACCGGCCTGGCGTACCTGCCCGGCCAGGCGCTGGACCGGGCCTTCATGGTGATGGGTTATGTGTTCTGCCTGTCCACCGTGTTCGTGCTGTCCAAGGCCGTGCGCGACAGCCACCAGGCCGCGATCTCCGGTGTGCTCGAGACGCCCATGTGGCGCCTGGTGGTGTGGGGTGGTTTTGCGGTGGCCATGGGCCTGACCGGCTGGGGCCTCCTGCGCATGGAGATCAACGACACCTACCGCGCTTACCTGGGTGTGAGCTGGCTCTACCTGGTGACCTCGGCCTTCACGCTGGCCAAGACGCTGCGCGACCGCCACGAGGCCGACCTGGGCGAGGCCCGTGTGCGCGGCGAGCTGGCGGGCCGCCAGCAGGCCCTGAACGAGCGTGCCGCTGCAGCGGAATGACCCACATCCACTTCTTTCAAGGAGGTTGAACATGAACACGAACCGTTTTTCCTGGCGCACCCTGGCTGCCGCTGTGGCGATGGCCTTGTCGCTGGCGGCGAGCCCGGC